>JADHLS010000230.1 GCA_016780605.1 Reyranella sp. | reverse complement strand
AGACGCGTACAAGCGCCATCGATCACATCGAGATCAAGCTCACCAACGTCGCCACGCCGACCCAGACCGTCACGCAGACCATCGACGTCACCAATGGCGCCATCACGACGCCGTTCCTGTGGGCGCCGACCGGCGGCAGCACGGACTTCTCCACCGCCGGCAACTGGACACTGTCCGGCGTCGCCCAGACGGTCCAGCCGGGCGGCACGAACACCGTCCTGTTCACGGGCACGCACACGGCGACCGGCGATGGCGCGGTCGGCCAGATCTTCACTACGGGCGTTACGACGCTGGCGGGGGGCTTCGTCACGGCGCAGGGCGTCGGCAACGTGGCGGTCGGCGTCGACGACGGCGGCTCGCTGACGCTGGCCGGCGGCGAAATCCTGATGGCGCAGCAGAGTGCGATCGTCGGCCAAACCGGCCTTGGCCTCATGACTTTGATGGGCGGCGCACTGGCGCTGACGGGCCCGACGACGTCCAATGCCTTGGTGATCGGCCACGAGGCCGGCAGCCACGGCACCGTGCTGAACCTCGAGCAGATCTCGGCCGCCGGCCAGATCGTGGTCGGTGCCCAGGGTACCGGCACGCTCGAGCTGCTGGGCGTCGCCTCGACGGTCTACGACAACAATGCGGAGATCGCCCAGTACGCGGGCAGCAACGGCAGCGCCATCGTCAATGGCGGGATGTGGCGCACCTACGGCCTGCTGACGGTCGGGGGCTTGGGTACGGGCTCGCTCACGATCAACGGCATGAAGAATGGCATCACCGGCCAGGTGATGGCAGCCAACGCCACGATCGGCGGCAACGCCGGCGGCAACGGTACGGTGACGCTGGACGGCGGCAACATGCTGGTGGCCGATTCGACGATAGTGTCCAGCACGCTCACGGTCGGCGGCGGCGGCCCCGGCACGATCAACATCACCAACGGCAGCGAGGTCGCGGTCGGCTCGGCCTACGGCACCATGGTCGACAACAATGGCTCGCTGGTGGTGGGCGGCACCGGCGGCGGCGCGGGCCTGGTGCGCATCGCGGGCTACAGCTCGCTGCTGGTCTACGGCGACGCCACGATCGGCGCCGCGAGTGGTGACGGCTCGGTCTTCGTGGGCCAAAGCGCCACCGACAACGCCCTCTTCGCCCTGACCGGCGACCTCTCGGTCAGCGCCAACGGCCATCTCACGCTGGCCGGCCCCTATGCCACGGTGCGCGCCGCCAATTTCGACGTCGCCGCGGGCGGCCTGATATCGGGTGCGGGCACGCTGTCGGGCGACGGCGGCGGCAATCACACGGTAGGCCTTGCCTACATCTCCAACAACGGCACGATCCAGGCCGTCGGCGGGGAGCTGCTGGTCTACGGCCCGGTCGAGGGCACGGGCATCCTGTCGGTCACTTCCGGGTCGTCGATGACCTTGCAGGCCTCGGTCGGCGGCAACGAGACGCTGGCCTTCAGCGCCAACGCGCATGTCACGCTCAACGACCCGCTCGCCTTCCATGGCACGATCACGGGCATGGAGCAGGGTGACGTGCTGGAGCTTGCCAGCACGCAGGTGTCCAACGCGTACTGGACGAACGGCGTGCTGGGGCTCGCCACGCCGGACGGCCCGCTGCTGATCAGAGTTGCGGGCACCTACGGCGCCCACACCTTCACGGTGACGCCCGACGGTCTCGGCGGCACCAACATCGGAGTGGGCCAGGGCGATGTGCACATGACGAGCTTCGATGGCCTGCACTACGAGTTCCAGGCCGTCGGCGAGTTCGTGGCGGCGCAGTCGACGGTGCCGAGCAACCCCTGGGAGATCCAGATCCGGGCCGACGGAGTCCAGGGGCAGATGAGTTTCGCGACCGAGGTCGCCGCGGACTTCGGCGGCGTCCACGTGACCTTCGCCATCGGGCGCGGCTCCCTGATCCAGGTCAACGGTGCGCCGGACATGGAGCTGGCGCCCGGCTGGGCACAGAACTTCGGCGCAGTTACGTTGGCCCAGACCTCGAACAACAGCTACATAATGACCGGCAGAGACGGCCAGTCGATCGCCATCACCGCGCACGTCGACCATCTCGACTTCTCCGTGGCGCTGGGCGCGCAGAGCGCCGCCGGATCAGTGCAGGGCCTGCTGGGCAGCCACAGCGGCCCCGGCCGGGATTTCCAACTGCCCGACGGTACCGTGCTGCCGCAGCCTCTCACCAACGAGGAGATCGTCGGCCACTTCGCCGACGCCTGGCGCGTCGGCGCTGAACATCATTCGATCCTCTGAGGTCAGTCCCGGACAAAGGCCAGGATCTCCTGGGTCAGTCGCTCGCGATGGCTGATGGCAATGCCGTGCGGCGCGCCTTCGTAGATCTTGAGCGTACTGCCGCGGATCAGTTCGACGATCTTTCGCGCCGACCTCTCCAGCGGATTGACCACGTCCTTGTCGCCATGGAGAACCAATGTCGGCACGGTGACCGCGCGCATGTCCGCCTGGAGGTCGCTGCCGGAGATGGTGCGCAGGCAATCGATGCTGGCCTTGGGCGAGGCGCGCATGAATTGCCCGGCCACCCATTCGGTCATCGCCGGCGAGACCGAAGGATGGCCGCCGGTGAAGGCCGCGACGCCCTTGGCGAAGAATGCCGGCCGATCCTGCTTCATGGCCGCGATCAGGGGCAGGAAGTTGCTCTCACTGCGGGGTCCCACTGGGCTCACCATCACCAGGCGCGCGATGCGGGTGCTGCCGTGGCGCTGCAGGTAGCGCACCGCTTCACCGTTGCCCATCGAATAGCCGACGAGCGTGACGTCCCGCAGGTCGAGCTGGTTGGTGACGGCCGCGAGATCGTCCGCCAGCCGGTCGTAGTCGTAGCCGCGGCCCGGGTCGGTCGATCGTCCATGACCTCGCCGATCATAGGCGACGCAGCGCAGGCCTTCGTCGACCAGCTCAGTAAGCTGGTACTCCCAGATCTCGGCACTGAGCCCCCATGGATGGGTGAAGAGCACAGGCTTGCCCATCCCCCAGTCGGTGTAGAAAAGGCTCGCCCCGTCGTCGGTATCGACGAAGGACGGCCGCCGCGCCTCCGGCGTTGCGGCATCGGCCGGCCGGCTTGCCGCGGCGGCAAGGGCCGCGACCCCGGCAGCGGCGAGCGCATCTCTCCTGTTCATGGCGCCCTCCTCTTTGCTCAGGCGCGCGCCGGCGCGGCGTCGACGAAGCCCACCACCGACTTGATCCGGCCGTCGCCCGCCACCACGACGAAGTCCGTGCCCTTGATGTAGAGCGGCGCATCAGGCGTGCCGCCGGCGACCCAGCTGAAGCGCAGGTAGTCGTGGTGCGCTTCGATGCCGCTCGCCAGATGCAGGCGATAGCCGGGGAAATGGCTCTGCGCCGTCGCGATCATGGCATCGAGGTTGTCGTGACCGCGACCGTCGCGCGCCGCATCGATGTAGGTGCCATCGTCGGTCCACGCCTTGGCCACCAGTTCGCGGCGCCGCTTGGCGTCGGGCTCGTTCCAGGCGGCCAGATAGCGCACGACGGCTTCGTTCACGTTGCTCATCACAACTCTCCTCTGGGATTGGGGCTTGGATTGAGGCTGGGCGTTGGCGAGCCCGGATCGCAGCGGCGACGAGGCGACGCCGGCGGCTGCGATGCTTCGCAAGAGGTCTCGTCTTTCCATGTCGCGGAAGCTAAGTCGGCGACAGGCGGCGGTCGATTACCTGCCGGGTAAGTTGGTCTAGGACGAGCGCCGCTTCAGCACGCGCATGTCGATGATCTCGGGCAGCGTGCGCGGATCGGTGCCGGCGGGATAGATCGTGTGCTTCTGGATCTTCTGCGTGCCCGTCGTCGGCAGGCTGGGCACGATATGGATCCAGCCCGGCGGCTTGTAGTAGGCGAGGCGCTGATTGCAATGCTGGAACAGCGCCGCCGCCGCTTCCTTGTCCGGCATCGGGCGCTTGAGCACGATGCAGGCCAGCACCTCTTCGTCGCGCAACTCGTCGGCCACGGCCATGACGGCGGCCTGCTGCACATCGGGATGAGTCAGCAGCACGGCCTCGATCTCGGCCGCCGCGATGTTCTCGCCCGACCGGCGGATGATGTTCTTCTTGCGCTCGACGAAGTGCAGCATGCCGTCGGCGTCGCGGGTGACGACGTCGCCAGTGTGGAACCACCCGCCGCGCCACGCCGCTTCGGTCGCCGCCTCGTCCTTAAGGTAGCCCGAGAAGCAACCGCGCCGTGGCGTCTCCGCCGAATGGCGGACCAGCAGCTCGCCGGGCCGCCCGTCAGCCAGGTCGCGATCCTCGTCATCGACGACGCGCACCTCGACGCCGGGCACGGCGCGGCCGAAGGCGCGGGTGCCGACCTGGCGCGGCTCGACCGTGTCGCCCAGCACGCGCACCATCTCGGTCATGCCCCAGAGCTCGATCATGGGAAACCCGAAGCGCTTCTCGAACGCGGCGTGGAGCTCGGGCTCGATGCCGGCGCCGATGCCGAAGCGGACCTTGTGCCGCCGCTCGTATTCGCCCTCCGGCAGCTTCAACAGCACCGGTGCGATCACGCCGAGGTAATGCACGACGGTGGCGCCGGTCTCGGCGACCTCGCGCCACCAGCGCTGCGGATGGAAGCGATCGGGCTGGATCTGGCAGTTGCCGGTCAGGATCGCACCCATCAGGGACACCACGCCGGCATTGGCATGATAGAGCGGCAACGGGTTGTAGATGCGGTCCTGGCCGGTACGCAGCCCGGCCGCGCCACCTAGTGCGGCGTACCAGGCCCCCGAGGCGATCTCGTATCCGTGGCTCAGCACGCAGCCCTTGGGCCGGCCCGTGGTGCCGGAGGTGTAAAGGATACTGGCGGCAGTTTCCGGCAACGGCTGGGCGTCGTGCGCCGGCCTCGCGACCTTGGGCAGCGGTCCGCCGAACCTCTCCGACAGGAAGACGGTCGGCTGGTGTGCGCTCTCGGCGAGGGCAGCAGCGATGGAGGCCTCGCGCGCGCCCAGGGTCAGGACGAGGTCGGGCTCGCTGTGGTCGATGAGATACGCGATCTCGGCGGCGCGGTAGTCAGGATTGATCGGCACGCAGCAGACGCCGATGCTGTTCAGCGCCAGCGTGTGAAGCACGTGCTCGGGACGGTTCTCCAGCAGCGTCGCGACGCGGTGGCCGATGCCGTAGCCCGCCTGCCGGTAGACCGCTGCCAGCTCGGCGATGCGCTTGCCGGCCTCGCCGTACGAGATCTCGAAGCCCGTCGGCAGGTAGTCGCGGCCTTCGTTGGCAGGTACCGCCAGGAACGGGCGATCGGCGTGCGCGGCGACGGCGGCGGCGAAGGCCGCGCCGATGGTGACGCCGTCCATGATCTCGGCGATGGTTTCCTCCCGCGATTGCGAGAGCGATACTAACAACGCCTGCCTCCCCAGCGAAGCTGGGGAGGCAGCGCTATTTCGCCGAGCTACACCTTGCCGGCCAGCTGGTCCCGGATCGGCAGGCTGCGGATGCGCTTGCCGGTGGCGGCAAAGATCGCGTTGGCGAGCGCCGGCGCAACCGGTGGCACGCCCGGTTCGCCGACGCCGCCCATCGGCTTGTCGAAGGCACCCGTGTTGACGAGGTGCGTGCGGATCTCCGTCGGCGCCCCGTCAATGCGCGTCAGCTCATAAGCGTCGAAGTTGGTCTGCTGCGGGCGGCCGTTCTTGAAGCTGATCTCGCCCAGCGTCGCGAGGCTGATGCCCTGCACGCAGGCGCCTTCGAGCTGCGCGCGCACGCGGTCGGGACTGACCACCGCGCCGCAATCGAAGGCGATGTCGACCCGCGGTATCGTAAGCTCGCCCTTGGGGTTCACCGCGACTTCGGTGACGACCGCCGTATAACTGACGAAGCTGCGATGGGCCGCAATGCCGAGCCCACGGCCCTGCTCCAGCTTGCGTCCCCAACCCGCCTCGCCCGCCGCCTTCTCGATCACAGCGCGCAGCCGTCCGGTGTCGAACGGATAGCGCTTGGGGTCCTCGCCGTAGAGCCAGGCATCGGACATGGCGCCTGCATCAATCAGGCGCGGCGGCCCGATCAGCTCGAGCAGATAATCCTTGGGGTCGCGCCCCAGGGATGCCGCCAGCTCCGCCGCGAAGCTCTGGATGGCGAAGGCGTGCGGAATGTTGGATACCGAGCGGAACCAGCCGACGCGGGTGTGCGCCGCTGCTTCCGGGTTCTCGACCCGGAAGTTGGGTATGGCGAAGGGGTTGTCCACCGCTCCCATCGCCAGCTCGAACGGCGCCTCATGGTTGGCGCCGGTCGCGAAGATCGCGGCGATGGTCGGCGCCACGGTGCGGTGCAGCCAGGCGACCGGCTTGCCGTTGCCGTCGACACCCGCTTCGACCCGCTCGACCGACACGGTGTGGAAGAAGCTGTGCTGCAGGTCGTCCTCGCGGGTGAAGGTGAGCTTCACCGGCCGGCCGCCCATGGCGTGGGAGCAGATCGCCGCTTCACTGGCGAAGTCCGGCTTAGACTTGCGGCCGAAGCCGCCGCCCAGCAGCAGATTGTTCACCGTGACCTTGTCGATCGGCATGTTGAAGCGCTTCGACAGGTCGGTGCGGATCGCCTCCGAGTTCTGCGCGCTGGCCCAGACCTCGCAGCCCGCGGCGGTGACGCGCGCGGTGGCCGACGGCGGCTCCATCGGCGCCTGCGCCAGGTGCGGGACGTAGTACTCAGCAGTGAAGCGCTTGGCCGCGCCCTCCAACGCCTTGTCGACGTCGCCATCGTTGCGCACCACCTTGCCGGACTTGGCGGCGGCCTCTTCCAGTGACTTTCGGTACTGGACCGAATCGTAGCTGGCGTTCGGCCCATCGTCCCATTGGATCTCAAGCTGCGAGCGTCCCTTGATGGCGGCAAAGGTGTTCTCCGCGATGACGGCAACGCCGCCCAGCGGCTGGAACACGACCGGCTCGGTCGGCGGCTCGATGACGACGACCTTGAGCACGCCCGGCACCTTCATCGTCTTGGCGGCGTCATAGCTGTTGACCTTGCCGCCGAAGACCGGAGGCCGTGCGACAACGGCGTAGGCCATGCCGTCGACGCGGGCATCGATGCCGAAGGTGGCCTTGCCCGTGGTGATGTCGAAATTGTCGATCAGGGGAACGTCCTTGCCGATGTAGCGGAACTGGCTCGGTCCCTTGAGGAGCAAAGTGTCCCGCGCCGGCACCGGCCGGGCCGCCGCGCCCTTGGCGAGGGCGCCGTAGTCGAGGCGGCGACCGCTCGGGCCATGCACGATGCCGTGATTCTCCGCCTTGACCTCGGTGACGGGGACGCTCCAGCGGACGGCCGCTTCCTGCTCGAGCATCTGCCGGGCCGCCGCCGCGATGCGACGAAGCGGCTCGAAATGGTGGCGCATGCTGCGCGAGCCGTCGGTGTCCTGGTTACCGAAGCGCCCCTGATTGCCCGGCGCCTGCAGCACCTTGACGCGACCGAGGTCTGCTTCCAGCTCGTCCGCCACCACCGTGCCAAAGCCGGTGCGAATCCCCTGGCCCATCTCGGCGCGGATGCACAACAGGCTGACCGTGCCGTCCTCGGCGATCGAGAGGAACAGGCGCGGATCGTCCTTGAGGCCGCCTGGCATGCCCTCGCCGCCGTATTTCTTTTCCTGCGCCCGAGCCGGCGAGGAAAGCCGGGCCGAGAGCACGAAGGTACCCGCAGCGAGTCCCAGCAGGACCGAGCGGCGCGCGACGTTGTTGATTTCCGATGTTTTGGTCATGGTCGTGCCCTCCCTTACGCACTGCCCGACGCGCGCTTGATGGCGGCGCGGATGCGGGGGTAGGTGCCGCAGCGACAGATGTTGCCGCTCATGGCGTCGAGGATCTGCTGGT
>JADHLS010000229.1 GCA_016780605.1 Reyranella sp. | reverse complement strand
GACGGCAAGCGCGCCGAGGGCAAGGACCGGGTCGAGCCCGGCCAGACCATCCGCCTGCCGCCCGGCGTCACGACCGCGCCGCCGCCCAAGCCGCGCGAGATCCCGACCGTGTCGGACCGCGATGCCGAGGAGATCCGCCGCCTGGTCATTCACAAGGACGACCAGGTGATCGTCCTCAACAAGCCGCCGGGACTCGCGGTCCAGGGCGGCACGGGCACCGAGCGGCATATCGACGGCATGCTCGACGCACTCCGCTTCGGCTTCGAGGAGCGGCCGCGCCTGGTCCATCGCCTGGACAAGGACACGTCAGGCCTGTTGCTGATCGCCCGGACCGGCCTGGCGGCGCGGCGGCTGGGCGAGGCCTTCCGCGATCGCGAGACCGAGAAGCTCTACTGGGCCATCGTGGTCGGCACGCCACCGCGACCGGAAGGCACCATCGACCTGCCGCTGGCCAAACGGCCGGGCGCGCGCGACCGCGAGCTGATACAGGTCGACCACGAGAACGGCCAGAAGGCGCTCACCCACTTCAAGGTGCTCGACCATGCCGGCAAGCGTGCCGCCCTGCTGGCGCTCTGGCCGCGCACCGGCCGGACGCACCAGCTGCGCGTTCATTGTGCCGCCATGGGCTGCCCCATCCTGGGCGACGGCAAGTACGGCGGCGAGGAGGCCCTGTTGTCGGCCGTCGCCGATGCCCGCCGCCTGCATCTTCATGCCCGCCGGCTGGTGCTGCCTCATCCGTCGGGCAAGGGCGAGCTGGCAATCGATGCACAGCCGCCGCCTCACTTCCGCCGTACCGTTGAAGCATTCGGCTTCTCGTTAGGCGGCATTTGAGCGAGAATCGTCGGGTAATGCGCGTTCCTTGGAGGCGACTGACCTGGATTCTCGTCGCAGCGGTTCCCGTCGCCGCCGTGGCCGGGGTGATTTGGGCCGGCACGCGCGACCTCTCCCGATTCCAGGGCCGATTGACCGATCAGGTGCGCAAGGTCACCGGTCGCGAGCTCGCGGCCAAGGTGCCGCTCAGCATCAAGCTCGGCACCGAGCCCGCCATGGTGGCCGAAGGGGTCACGCTCTCCAATGCACCATGGGCCTCCCGGCCCGACCTCGGGCGCGTGCGCAAGCTCACGCTGTTCCTCGATCCGGCATCGCTGTTCCTGGGCGAGATCAAGATCGGCCGCGTCGTGCTGGAGGGCGCCGACATCCTGGTCGAGCGCAACGACGTGGGCGACACCAACCTCGACATGCTACCGCCGCCGGACGGCTCGGGTCCGCATCCCGGCGAGAACCGCTCGTTCCGGCTGCGCACGTCGCCCGCCTTCCCGTGGATCAGCACGATCGAAGTGAAAGACTCGGTCCTCACTGTCGCCCAGGGGGAAGGCCGTCCGGCCGTTGTGCTGGAAATCCCGTCCGCCACCTTCAAGTCGCCCGCGCCGGACAAGCCCCTGCAACTCGAAGGCAGGTTGGCGGCACCGCAGGCTGCACCGCTCGACCTCACGGGTACGGCCGGCACTTTCGACGGCTGGATGCGCGGCTTGCCCGGCAACATCGACCTTCAGGGCGGCTTCGGCGGCGGCAAGATCGCCATCAAGGGCAGCATCGGCGTCAAAGGCAGCAACCTCCAGATCACCTCCGAAGGGCCCGATGTGTCGGTCTTCGGACCCTACATCCGCCTGCCAGTGCCGAGCGGCGGCCCCTATGCGCTCAACGCCAAGGCCGGCACCCAGCGCAGCGCCTTCAAGGTCGAGGTCACGACCTTGAAGGTGGGCTCGAGCGAGCTCACCGGCGAGGCGCTGTTCCGCGTCGATCGCAAAGGTACACCCACCGTCACCGTCAACGCCGACGTGAACCGGCTCGACCTCGGCGACCTGAAGGCGGCACCTGCTTCGGTCGTTCCGGCCGCCGCGACGCCGGCGAACGCCCCGCCACCGCGCCTGGTGCCGACCCAGCCGTTCTCGGCGACTTGGCTTGGCCGCTCGACCCTGTCGGTGGCAGTGCGGCTCAGCGAGATCGTGGGATTGGGCAGCAAGGTGCAGAATGCCTCGGTCACCCTGACCTCGGGCGACACGCGCTTCACTTTGCGCGCCGCCGCCAGCGTCGGCGGCGGCTCGGCCGGCTTCGACCTGGTCTACGACCCGACCGGTCGCATCGGCCAGGCGACCCTGACGGGCACGGCGAGCAAGGTGTCGCTGGCCGACCTCACCACCTTGCTGGGCTTCGACCTCGGCCTGAAGGATGCCGTGGGCGACATCGACCTGCGCCTGCGCGGCGGTGGGCGCAATACGCGCGATGCGTTGAACTCGGCCAGCGGCTCGATCGAGATCGCCGTCACAAAGGGGCTGTGGCCGCGCGAGCCGCTGTCGCGCTGGCCGGCCGAGACGCAGCGCCTGCTGGGCGGCGGCGACGGTGGCGTGCCGTTCAACTGCATCGCCGGCCGCTTCGACGTCAGCGGCGGCATTGCCTCGCTGCGCCGGCTAGTCGTCGACACGCCGCGCGCCACCATGGTGGGCGGCGGCTTCCTCAGCCTGCGCACCGACAATTTCGAGTTCATCCTCGCGCCTGAGGCGCGCGACAACCAGAACGCCGTACTCGCCTCACCCTTGCGCCTCAAGGGCGGCAGCGGCCGCGAGACCGCAAGCGCGCTCGAACCAAATCTCGCCCGCCTGATCGTCGCGGCCGGAGCGGTGCAAAGCATGAGCGGCCAGATCAACCTGGCGACGAAGCAGGCCGGAGCCAATCCCTGTGCCGTCGTGGCGCCGCGCGTCGAAGCCCTGCGGCCGGGGCTCAGGGCCCAGATGCCAGTGCCGGCGCCGGCAGACATGCGCCGGCCGCGTCCTCAATCGCAGGCCGCCGGGCCGCAGCGCAGCCAGCGATGAAACGCTTCTACAAAGGGACCGCCGTCGACACGGGCGACGGCGGCCACCGCGTCCTGCTCGACGGCCGTCCCATGCGCACGCCGGCCAAGGCAGTGCTGGTGGTGCCGACGCGCGCGCTCGCCGAGGCGATCGCGGCCGAATGGGATGAGATACCCGAGAAGGCCGAGATCAATGTTTCGTATCTGCCGCTGACACGGCTGGCCGCGACCGGCATCGATCGCGTCACCACTCAGCGCCAGCGCGTGATCGACGACACGGCCAAGTACGCCAGCACCGACATGCTGTGCTATCGCGCCGGCGAGCCCGAGAGCCTGGTGAAGCGCCAGCAGGAGACTTGGCAGCCGCTGCTCGACTGGGCCGCCGAGCGCTACGATGCCCGGCTCATCGTCGTCGAGGGCATGGCGTTCGTGAGCCAGCCGGAAGAGGCGGTGAAGAGGCTGCACGATGCGGTGGCCGCGTACAGCGACCTCGGGCTGTCGGCACTCTACAATCTCACGCATATTTCCGGATCGTTGATCGTGGCGCTGGCCGTTGCCGAAGGGCATCTCGCGGCGGACAATGCCTTCACTGCAGCCCAGCTCGACGAGATCTACCAGATCGAACGCTGGGGCGACGATCCGATCGCCGCCAAGCGGCACGCAGGCATCAGGCACGATATCGAGGCCGGCGCGCGCTTCCTCGCGCTGCTGGAAGCGCAACGACTGAGGGGATGATCATGCAGGCGGCGGCGAAGTTCCGGCACGTGCTGGCGAAGAACGGCCTCGTCGAGGCGATGGCGGCGCACAGCCCGTTGTCGGCCATGCTGGTGGCCGAGGCAGGCTTCGATGCGATCTGGGCATCGGGATTCGAGCTGTCGGCGATGTACGGCGTGCCCGACGTCAGCGTGGTGTCGATGACCCAGCATCTCGATATGACGCGCGCCATGGTCGATCGCTCGGGCCTGCCGGTGGTGGCCGACATCGACACCGGCTTCGGCAACGCCATCAACGTGCTCTACGTCATCGAGCAGTACGAGCGCGCCGGCGTCGCCGCCATCGTCATGGAGGACAAGAGCTTCCCCAAGGTTACCAGCCTGATCGCCGGCGGCCGCCAGGAAATGGTCCGCATCGAGGAGTTCCAGGGCAAGATCGAAGCCGCGCGGGCGGCGCGCAAGAACAAGGACCTGGTCCTGGTGGCGCGTACCGAGGCGCTGATCGCCGGGCTCGGCCAGGACGAGGCGTTGAAGCGGGCGCGCGCCTACGAGGCCGCAGGCGCCGACATGATCCTGGTTCATTCCAAGCAGAAGACGCCCGACGAGATCGAAGCCTTCGTGAAGGCCTGGGACGGCAAGGCGCCGATCGCCCTGGTGCCCACGGCCTATCCGCAGATGACTGTGGCGCGGGTTCGCGAGCTCAAGAAGATCGGGCTGCTGATCTGGGGCAACCACGCCATCCGCGCTGCCGTCGGCGCCATGCGCAAGACCTTTGCCCAGATTCGCAAGGACGGCGGCATCCATGGCGTCGAAAGCACCATCCCGAGCGTCGACGCGATCTTCGACCTGCAGGGCATGCCGAAGGTGAAGGCCGACGAGAAGCGCTTTCTACGGTAACGCGCACACCTCACTCTGAGGAGCGCCCGTAGGGCGCGTCTCGAAGGGTGGGCCACGGCAAGGCAGCTTGCCCACCCTTCGAGACGCATCGCTGCGCGACGCTCCTCAGGGTGAGGTAGGATTGTCGAGGCAGGCCAGTTCAGGGGCAGCAGTGAAACATCAGATCAGCATTCTCCTGGCATCGCTGGTCGCGCTCTCGACGGCCGCACCATCCGTTGCCCAGGATCTCAGCGGCGAATGGCAGTTCAAGCGACGCGCACGTGAGGGCTGGCACACGGGCAAGCTCGTCATCGACAGCGACGGCGAGGTGAGGCAACGGGGCCGCAGTCCGATGCAGGACTACGCCCAATGCGGTCACATCCTGGTGCACGGCGGCGGCAAGATCGAGATCGAGTTCACGTCGGTCAAGACCGGGCGAGGCTACAGCCTCGATCACTTCTACTGCACCCTGCAGGGTGAACGCAGCCTGCGCTGCTTCAACATCGACGGCATTGGCAAGGAAGACGACCTGTTCGTGATCGAGCGAATCGGCCGCACGCCCGCTTCGCCAGACGGACAAATGGACGGCGTTTGCCCGGCCCGGGAGCGGCCTCAGGTCTAGACCTTGCTTCCGTTTTGGCCGAAAACAGACGTAATGAGCCGGAGTTCCTGAATGCAGCACATGTTGGAAGAGCTCGAGCGCAGGCGGGTCGCCGCGCGCCAGGGCGGCGGGCCCAAACGCGTCGAGGCGCAGCATGCCAAGGGCAAGCTGACGGCGCGCGAGCGCATCGATGCCCTGCTCGATCCCGGCTCGTTCGAGGAATACGACATGTTCGTCGAGCATCGCTCGATCGACTTCGGCATGGAGAATCAGAAGGTCCCGGGCGACGGCGTGGTGACAGGGCACGGCACCATCAACGGCCGGCTGGTCTATGTCTTCAGCCAGGACTTCACCGTGTTCGGCGGCGCGCTGTCGGGCATGCACGCCGCCAAGATCTGCAAGATCATGGACATGGCGATGAAGGTCGGTGCTCCGGTGCTGGGCCTGAACGATTCCGGCGGCGCGCGCATCCAGGAGGGCGTCGATTCGCTCGCGGGCTATGCCGACGTCTTCCAGCGGAACGTGTTGGCCTCCGGCGTGATCCCGCAGATCTCCATGGTCATGGGCCCATGCGCCGGCGGCGCGGTCTATTCGCCGGCCATGACCGACTTCATCTTCATGGTGAAGGACAGCTCCTACATGTTCGTCACCGGTCCCGACGTGGTGAAGACGGTGACCCACGAAACCGTCACCCAGGAGGAGCTGGGCGGCGCGCTCACCCACACGCAAAAGTCCGGCGTCTCCGACCTTGCCTTCGAGAACGACGTCGAGGCGCTGCTGCAACTGCGCCGCTTCGTCGATTTCCTGCCCGCGAACAATCGCGAGAAGGCGCCGCTGCGCCCGACCCACGACCCGGTCGACCGCGACGACTACTCGCTCGACACGCTGGTGCCGGACAATCCCAACAAGCCCTACGACATCAAAGAGCTGATCCTGAAGGTCGCCGACGAGGGCGACTTCTTCGAGCTGATGCCGGAATGGGCGGGCAACATCGTGATCGGCTTCGGCCGCATGGCCGGCCGCACCGTGGGTTTCGTCGCCAACAATCCCATGGTGCTGGCAGGCTGCCTCGATATCGACAGCTCGCGCAAGGCTGCCCGCTTCGTGCGCTTCTGCGACGCCTTCAACATCCCGATCGTCACCTTCGTCGACGTGCCGGGCTTCCTGCCGGGCACCCAGCAGGAGTTCGGCGGCATCATCAAGCACGGCGCCAAGCTGCTCTACGCCTATGCCGAGGCGACGGTCCCCAAGGTCACGGTGATCACCCGCAAGGCCTATGGCGGTGCCTACGACGTCATGGCGTCCAAGCATCTGCGCGGCGACGTGAACTATGCCTGGCCGGGGGCCGAGATCGCCGTCATGGGCGCCAAGGGCGCGGTCGAGATCATCTTCCGCTCCGACATCGGCGACGCCAACAAGATCGCCGCGCGTACCGAGGAGTACCGCCAGAAGTTCGCCAATCCGTTCGTGGCGGCCAATCGCGGCTTCATCGACGACGTGATTATGCCGCACGGCACACGCCGGCGCGTCTGCAGGGCTCTGGCGACGCTCGAGAACAAGAAGCTCGACAATCCGTGGCGCAAGCACGGCAATGTGCCTCTGTGACACTCGGCATGGCAGTCCATCTCTCACCAGAGGAACGCATGCGACGGGGCCGTATCGTGCGCCTGCACGTCATCGTGGCGCTGTTCACGCTTTTGGTGCTGATCGCCGTCAACGGCCTGTTCAGCAGCCGCTATCCGTGGTGGCTGTGGGTGCTGACGGCCTGGATGCCGCTGATTGCCGGCCATACCGCCTGGGCCATGGGCCTGTTCGATCGCGATAGAAAGGAATCCTGAGCATGGCCGCCAAGAAGAAGGCTGCGAAGAAGAAGGCCGTGGTCAAGAAAGCTGCTCCGAGGACGGCGCCCAAGGCCAAGAGCCATCCGCTGTTCGACAAGATCCTGATCGCCAACCGCGGCGAGATCGCCTGTCGCGTCATCCGTACCTGCAAGCGGCTCGGCATCAAGACTGTCGCGGTGTACTCCGAGGCCGATGCCGACGCGCTGCATGTGCGCGAGGCCGACGAGGCCGTGCTGATCGGCCCGCCACCGTCGACCCAGTCCTACCTGCTGATCGACAAGATCGTCGAGGCCTGCAAGAAGACCGGCGCTCAGGCGGTGCATCCCGGCTACGGGTTTCTGTCGGAGAAGCAGGAGTTCCAGAAGGCGCTGGCCAAGGCCGGCATCGTCTTCATCGGTCCGGAGGCGCACGCCATCCACGCCATGGGCGACAAGATCGAGAGCAAGAAGCTCGCCCAGAAGGCGGGCGTCAGCACCGTTCCCGGCTGGCTGCATGCCCTGAAGGACGCCGACGAGGCGGTGAAGATCGCTAGCCAAGTCGGCTACCCGGTGATGATCAAGGCGTCGGCCGGCGGCGGCGGCAAGGGCATGCGCATTGCCTACAATGACGCCGAGGCGCGTGAAGGCTTCACCTCGGCCACCAACGAGGCCAAGGCGTCGTTCGCCGATGACCGCGTGTTCATCGAGAAGTACGTCGAGGAGCCGCGGCACATCGAGATCCAGCTGATCGCCGACGGCAAGGGCAACTGCCTGTACCTGTGGGAGCGCGAGTGCTCGATCCAGCGCCGCCACCAGAAGGTGATCGAGGAGGCGCCGAGCCCGTTCCTCGACGCCAAGACGCGCAAGGCGATGGGTGAACAGGCCGTCGCGCTCGCCAAGGCGGTCAAATACAAGAGCGCCGGCACCGTGGAGTTCATCGTCGACAAGAACC
>JADHLS010000228.1 GCA_016780605.1 Reyranella sp. | reverse complement strand
GATGGCCCTATGCCCCTGATTCTCCATGGCTATCACTACAGCGTCTACAACCGCATCGCCCGTCTGGCCCTGGCCGAGAAGGGCGTGGCCTACGAGCGGGCCGAGGTGAACCCGTTCGACCCGGCTCTGCCCGCCGCCTACCTGGCGCTGCACCCCTTCGGCCGGGTGCCGACCCTGGTCCATGACGGCTTCGTGCTCTACGAGACCGGCGCCATCACCCGCTACGTCGACCGGGCCTTTCCCGGACCGGCCCTGCAGCCCCGCGAGCCGCGCGCGCTGGCGCGCATGGATCAGCTGATCGGCGTCATCGATTCCTATGGCTACTGGCCGATGGTCCGCCAGGTCTTCTCGCATCGCGTCTTTCGTGCAGCCGCCGGCCGGCCAGTCGACGAGGCGGAAGTGGCGCACGGCGTCGCCAGCAGTGCCAAGGTGCTGGCTGCGCTCGAGGCGTTGGCGACCGACGCCTTCCTGGTCGGACGCGATCTGTCGCTGGCCGACCTGCATGTCGGCGCGATGGTCGCCTATTTCACCTTGGCGCCGGAAGGCGCCGCTCTGCTGACCGACTATCCGCGACTCGCAGCCTGGTGGGCGACGATCAGCAAGCGCGCAAGCTTCGCGGTCACCGATCCCGGCTTGCCGAAACCGTGACCTGCATTTGCTTTGTGGGCGCGACAAGGCGAGCCAATATCGAGCGTGAGCGACACGAAAGGCGACATGACTTCTCCGCTGTGGCGACGGCTCACGCCCGCTGCGATCCTGCTGACGGGTCTGGCCCTGTTCCTGCTGTTCGGGCTCGAGCGCTACTTCTCGTTCGAGATGCTGAGCCGCAACCACGCCCAACTGACCGCCTGGGTCGCGAGCAACAGTGCGCTCGCCGTCGTGCTGTTCGTGCTGGCCTACGCGTTGGTCGTGGCCTTCTCGCTGCCCATCGCCATCATCATCACGCCGCTGGGCGGCTTCCTGTTCGGCATGTGGATGGGCGCCACGCTGTCGGTGATCGGCGCGACCCTGGGCTCGGTCGCCGTCTTCCTCGCCGCCCGCAGCGCGTTCTACGAGCTCTTCCACGCCCGTGCCCAGCCGGCGCTGGCGCGCTTCGAGGAAGGCTTCCGCCGTGACGCCTTCAGCTATCTCCTGTTCCTGCGGCTGGTGCCGGTGTTCCCGTTCTGGCTGGTCAACATCGTGCCGGCTCTGCTCGGCATGCGCCTCGGGCCCTACACGGTCGCCACCCTGATCGGCATCATTCCCGCCGCCATCGTCTATGCCGGCGCGGGCGCGAGCTTCGGCCTGCTGTTCGATCGCGGCGACAAGCCCGACCTCGCCATCATCTTCGAATGGCGCTTTCTGCTGCCGCTCTTGGGCCTCGGCCTATTGGCGCTGCTGCCGGTGCTCTACACGCGCCTGCGCGAGCGCAAGATGTCGCCGTGAGATGACGCTGTTCACGCCCGATGTCTGCGTCGTCGGCGCGGGCTCGGCCGGCCTGGTCGCTGCCGCGGGCGCGGCCCAGCTCGGCCTCGACGTCGTGCTGATCGAGCGCGCGGAGATGGGCGGCGACTGCCTGAACTGGGGCTGCGTGCCCTCCAAGGCGATGATCGCCGCCGCCCGCATGGCCCAGGCGCAGCGCGACGGCGGCCCCTTCGGCATCGCACCGGTCGAGCCCGCGGTCGATTTCGGCCGCGTGATGGATCATGTCGCCGAGGTCATCGCCGCCATCGCGCCCAACGATTCGGTCGAGCGCTTCGAGAAGCTCGGCGTGCGCGTGCTGAAGGAGGACGCGCGCTTCGTCGCCCGCAACGAACTGCAGGCCGGGGAGCATCGCATCAGCAGCCGCCGCATCGTGCTGGCGACGGGATCGCGGCCGGCCGTGCCGCCCATACCAGGCCTCGCCGATGCGCCCTATCTCACCAACGAGACGGTATTCGCCAACCGCACGCTGCCCCGCCATCTGATCGTGATCGGCGGCGGGCCGATCGGGCTGGAGCTTGCGCAGGCACATCGCCGCCTGGGCGCGAAGGTGACGGTGCTGGAGGCGGCCGACTTCCTCGCCAAGGACGATCCCGAGCTCGCGGCCATTGTCGTGGCGCGGCTCGCGCGCGAAGGCATCGATCTCCGCCCGCACACCAAGATCGCCCGTGTCGAGGGCACCGCCGTGTTCCTCGAGAGCGGCGAGCGCATCGAAGGATCGCATCTGCTGGTCGCCACCGGACGCACGCCGACGGTCGACGGCCTCGACCTCGACAAGGCGGGCGTCGCCCACACGTCCAAGGGCATCACCGTCGATGCCTCGTTAAAAACCTCGAACCGCAATGTCTGGGCGATCGGCGACTGCAACGGGCTCTATGCCTTCACCCATATGGCTGGCTACGAGGCCTCGCTCTTCATCCGCAGCGCCTTGTTCCGCGTTCCCGCGCGGCTCGACGCTTCGATCGTGCCGTGGACGACCTACACCGATCCCGAACTGGCGCAGGTCGGCATGACCGAGCGCCAAGCACGTGAGAAGCATGGCGATGCGATCAAGGTGCTGCACTGGAAGCTGAGCGACAACGATCGCGCCCAGACGGAGCGCGCCACGGAAGGCATGGTCAAAGCCATCACCGATCGGCGCGGACGCATCCTCGGCGCTACCATCGCAGCGCCACAGGCCGGCGAGCTGATCCAGCCGTGGTGCCTCGCCATTTCGAAGCGCCTCGCCATCTCCGCCCTCGCGAGCTTCGTGCCGCCCTATCCGACGCTCGGCGAGACAACCAAACGCGCAGCCGGCAGCTATTATACCGAAGCCCTGTTCGGGCCACGCACCCGCTGGCTGGTGCGCCTCCTCTCACGTCTGCCGGTATGGTGATCATGGCCCGTCCGCACATCGTCATCGTCGGCGCCGGCTTCGGCGGCTTGAACGCGGCGCATGGTCTCGCCAACGCCGATGCCGACGTCACCGTGATCGACCGGCGCAACTACCATCTCTTCCAGCCGTTGCTCTACCAGGTGGCGACGGCCGGCCTGTCGCCGGCGCAGATCGCCCAGCCCATCCGCTCCATCCTGCGCAAGGCGGCCAACGCGCGCGTGATCATGGGCCGGGTGACCGGTGTCGACCGCCAACGCCGCATCGTCAGGCTCGCGGATCGCGAGGTCGCCTACGACACGCTGGTGCTGGCCACCGGCTCGCGCCACGCCTATTTCGGGCACGACGAATGGGAGAGCGTGGCGCCCGGCCTGAAGAAGATCGACGACGCGACCGGCATCCGCCGCCGCATCCTGATGGCCTTCGAGCAGGCCGAGCAAACCAATGACCCAACAGCGCGTCGCCGCTTCCTCACCTTCGTTGTCATCGGCGCCGGCCCGACCGGCGTGGAGATGGCGGGCGCCATCGCCGAGCTGGCGCACGTCGCGTTGCGCAACGACTTCCGCACCATCAACCCGCGCGATGCCCGCATCGTGCTGGTCGAGGCCGGTCCGCGCGTGCTGGCGGCCTTTCCGCCGTCGCTCAGCCAGTCGGCCGAGCAATCGCTGAAGCGGCTGCATGTCGAGGTGCGCCTTGGCCGGCCGGTCAACGAGTGCGACGCCATGGGCGTGACCATCGGCCAGGAGCGTCTCGAAGCGTCGACCATCGTCTGGGCGGCGGGCGTCGCCTCCTCGTCGGCAGCGAGTTGGCTTGGCGTCGAGCCCGATCGCGTCGGCCGCGTCGTCGTCGGCCGCGATCTCACCCTGCCCGGCAATCCCGAGATCTTCGTGATCGGCGACACCGCCCACGCGCCGGGACGCGACGGCAAGCCGCTGCCGGGACTGGCGCCGGTCGCCAAGCAGCAGGGCGCCTACGTTGCCCGCGTGCTGCGCGCGCGCCTGGCCGGGCGGGCTGCGCCAGCGCCCTTTCGCTATCGCGACTTCGGCACCATGGCGACCATCGGCCGGCGCTCCGCGGTGGCCGATTTCGGCTGGCTCAAGGTCGACGGCACGCTGGCCTGGCTGTTGTGGGGCCTGATCCACGTGACGTTCCTGATCGGTTTCCGCAATCGCTTCGTCGTGCTGTTCGACTGGATGTGGTCCTATGCAACTTTCCAGTCGGGCGCGCGGCTGATCACCGGACAGGGACAGCACTGATTGCACCTGTCACAAAAAATGTCGATCATCGCCAGGCGTCGTGGAGGGGAACCCAATGAAGATTGCGCTCGTCGCTAGCCTTGCCTTGTCGATGGTCCTGCAGCCGGCACTCGCCCAGCAAGCCACGACCTCGCAGGCGCCCGCATCGCCGCCCAACCTCGGCCTGAAGATCGAGATCGAGCCCGCAGCCATGGCCATCGTGAAGGCGATGGCCGACAAGCTCGCCGCCGCCAAGTCGATGAGCTTCACCGCCTTTGCGATCTACGAGAGCCCCGACCGAACGGGCCTGCCGCTCGCCTACACCACGCTCTCGCAGGTGACCATGCAGCGGCCCGACAAGCTCAAGGTCATCGGCCTGGGCGATGGCCCGCGCACCGAGTTCTACTACGACGGCAAGACGGTGCAGGCCTACGAGCCGGCGGCCAAGCTCGTGGCCTCGGTCGCCGCGCCCAACACCACCGATGCCATGCTGCACGCCGCCTTCCAGCGCGCGGCGATCTACTTCCCCTTCACTGATCTCATCGTCAGCGACCCGTACAAGACGATCAGCGACAACGTCCAGGTGGCGTTCGTCGTCGGCAAGTCGACGGTGGTCGGCGGCGTGACGACCGACATCGTCGTCCTGGTGGGCAAGTTCGCCCACATCCAGCTCTGGATCGGCAGCGACGACAAGCTGCCGCGCATGGCGCGCGCCATTTTCCTCGAGGATCCGGCGCACTATCGCCACAGCGTGCAGTTCTCGGACTGGAAGATCGATCCCGCGCTGCCGGCCGACACCTTCGCCTTCACGCCGCCCGCCGGCACGGCGAACATCCCGTTTGCGCCGCCGGGCGCCATGGACAAGACCAAGTAGGAGGGCACGATGAACAGGAAGCTGCTTCTTCTCGGCGCCATCGCCATCGCAACGCCTCTTGCGCCGGCCGCCGCCTGGTATCATGCCGGCAGCTGGGGCGGCGATCGCTCGTCGTGGTCGGCGCATGGCTGGCGCGGCGGCAGCGCCTCGGGCGGTGACGGCTCATGGTCGGCCACCGGCTATCGCGGCGGCACGGCCAGCGGCAGCGACGGCTCGTGGAACGCCACGGGCTATCGCGGCGGCACCGCCTCGGGCGGCGGCGGCACGTGGTCGGCGACCGGCACCAACGGCAACCACTACTACGGCGGGCCGGACTATTATCACGGGGGCTACTACGGCGCCTACAACGCGCCCACCGTGGTCAATACCTATGGCGCCGGCTGCTACAACTGCGGCGGCTGGAACACCGGCGGCGCCGTGGCGGCGGGCATGGTGGCGGGTGCCGCGGTCGGCGCGGCGGCGGCCTCCAGCGCCAACAACACCGCCAACACCCAGGCGGCCTACAACGCCGGCGTCGCCGCCGGTGCCGCCTCGGCGACCTCGGCCGCCAACCCGCCGGGCACGATCTATGGCGCCCTGCCGGCCGGCTGCACCTACAAGCCGATCGGCAGCCAGGCCTACTACAGCTGCACCGATGGCCTGTGGTTCATGCCCGCCTACGGCGCCAACGGCGTCTATTATCGCGTCGTCACTGCACCCTAAGAAGAGTTGAACGCCCGCCGACTAGGAGGGCCGCGGCGACTTCGCTAGAGTCGGCGGGATGGCCGCCGACGTCACCATCCAGGCCGAGGGGAAGCCCGAGCAGACCACGGCCGCACCGGCCCTGCGCCGGCGCAGCCCCACCTTCGGGCTCAGCTGGCGCATCCTGGGCCTGGTCGTGATCGCCGTGATGACGGCCGAGATCGCGATCTTCCTGCCCTCGATCGCGCGCTTCCGTTCGGTCTATCTCAATCAGCTGATCGAGAGCGGCACGCTCGCCGCGCTGGCGCTCGACGCCACGCCCGACAACATGGTGACCGAGCAGGTCAAGCGCACACTGCTCGACCACGCGCGCGTCGACGCCGTTGTGCTGGTCGAGCCCAACAAGCCCAAGCGCGCGCTGATGAACATCCAGCCCAGCCCCAGCATGCCGACCTACAATCTCAAGGAAGAAGGCGCCTTGATGATGATCTGGGATGCGCTGGCGGCGATGGCCAACGACGGCTCGCGCTACATCCGCATCGGCGGCGAATCGATGCGCCTGCCCAACGCCATGGTGTGGATCGTGGCCGACGAGCTGCCGATGCGCATTGCCATGTACGGCTATGCGAGCCGCATCTTCGTGCTGTCGCTGATCATCGCCGCCTTCACCGCCTTCCTGCTCTATCTCGGCCTGCGCTGGCTGGTGATCCTGCCGTTGCAGGATATCTCGACCGACATGATCGCCTTCCGCCGCGCGCCCGAGGAGCCCGGCAGCGAGCGGCCGCCGACGCGACGCCAGGACGAGATCGGCGTCGTCGATCGCGAGTTCCAGAGCCTGCAGCGCGAGCTGCGCGCCTCGCTGCGCCAGAAATCGCGCCTGGCCGAGGTCGGGTCGGCGACCAACAAGATCAACCACGACCTGCGCAACATGCTGTCGACGGCGCGCCTGCTGTCGGATCGGCTGGCGCGCAGCGACGACGAGCGCACGCGGTCTCTCGCCCCCACCATCCTCAACACCATCGACCGCGCCGCGCGACTGGCCAGCGACGCCATCGAATACGTGCGCGACCGGCCGACGCCCAAGCTTGTCGCGGTCGATCTCGCCGACCTGGTCGACGAGGTCGGCGTGGCTCTGCGGGAGCAGGGCGAGGACAGCAACCCCAACATCGTGCGCCACTGGGCAAACGAAGTCGCCGCCAACCACCGACCCCAGGCCGATCGCGATCTGCTCTATCGCGTGTTCACCAATCTCGGCCGCAACGCCTTCGAAGCCGGCGCCACCGAGGTGCGCGTGCGCTCGCGCATCGCCGACGGGATGCTGCAGATCGACGTCTGCGACAACGGGCCCGGCGTGCCGCAGGACATGGTCGACGGCGTCTTCCGGCCCTTCGTCACCGGCGGACGCGCCGGCGGCGCCGGCCTCGGCCTGGCCATCGCCCGCGACCTGGTGCAGGCGCACGGCGGCGACATCGCCATCACCGAGACCGGTGCACAGGGCACGACGTTCCGGTTCACGCTGCCGCTGTGACTCTTCTCTTGCCGGACCGCGGGCCTCCAGGCCCGCTCATGCTCTTATCTTCCGGACCGTGCGCGCCCACGCGCGCTCATGATTCATGAGCGGGCCTGGAGGCCCGCGGTCCGGCAAGATCACGTCGCCTTCAGCCTCGCAATGAACTCGCGGATGCGGCGCGCATTGACGCCGAGGTCGCTCTCGCCGTCGCGGCTCTTGGAGCGGATGTCGACCTTGCTGCCCGTGCCGTCGGGCCGGATGCGCACGACGATGTCGTCGCGAAAGCCGAACCAGTCGCTGGTCGCGATCGCCTCGATGCGTCCGTCGGTCGGAGCGCGGGCGACGATGTCCCAGCCCATGGCCATCGCCACGGCGTCGACCTTCCGGAAGGCTTCGTCGGTTGGCACGGGCAGCACCACCGGCGCGATGTCGGGGTAGGTCGCGCGCTGCAGCACGGCGGCATTGGCGCCGGGATAGGCCGGCGGATTGGAGGCGCCGCGGCGCAGCTGCTGGGTGACGACCAGCGGCGGCGGGTTGTTGGTGTCGGTCGTGATGTCGTTGAGCTCGGGCGACTGCTGGGCGCGCAGGAACCAGGTGAGCGGCGTGTAGGCGCCGGCGACGCCGACGACGATGGCCAGCAGCGCCGCCACGAAGCCGCGCCGCCGATCGCCCGGCCGGGTCGGCACGATGGTGGCAAGACCCAGGGCCGCTCCCGCCACCGAGATGTAGAAGCC
>JADHLS010000227.1 GCA_016780605.1 Reyranella sp. | reverse complement strand
CCTGATCGGTGTCTGGATCGAGCGGAAACGCGCGGAAGAGGACAAGAAGGGCGAGGAAGAGGCGAACAACGCCGATTCCGCCGGCAGCTGAACCATGCACGACATCCGCTTCATCCGGGAGGACCCCGCCGCCTTCGATGCCGGGCTGAAAAAGCGCAACCTGGCGCCGCTGTCGGCCGAGCTGCTCGAGATCGACAAGCGCCGCCGCGCCGCCATTTCCGAAAGCGAGGCCGCGCAAGCCAAGCGGAAGGCGCTCAGCCGCCAGATCGGCATCGCCAAGGGCAAGGGCGAGAACGCCGATGCGCTGATGGCCGAGGTCGAGGCGCTGGAAGCCACCCTCAAGCAGGGCGAGGCCGAGGCCAAGCGCCTGGATGAGGAGCTGACGCGGCGCCTGGAAGTGCTGCCCAACCTGCCGTTCGACGACGTGCCCGACGGCGTCGACGAGACCGGCAATGTCGAGATCCGCCGCGTCGGCAGCCAGCGCAACTTTCCGTTCCAGCCGAAGGACCATGTGGCGCTGGGCGAGGCGACGGGCGAGATGGACTTCGCCTCGGCCGCCAGGATCTCCGGCGCGCGTTTCGTGTTCCTGAAGAAGCATCTGGCGCGGATGGAGCGCGCCATCGCCCAGTTCATGCTCGACCTGCACACCTCGGAAGAGGGTGGTTACACCGAGGTCAACCCGCCGCTCTTGGTGCGGGACAACGCGGCCTACGGCGTGGGCCAGCTACCCAAGTTCGCCGAGGACATGTTCCACACCGACAACGGGTTCTGGCTGGTGCCGACCGCCGAGGTGCCGCTCACCAACCTGGTGAACGACACCATCGTCGAGGAGAAGGACCTGCCGCTGCGCTTCACCGCCTTCACGCCGTGCTTCCGCTCCGAAGCAGGCGCGGCGGGCAAGGACACCCGCGGCATGATCCGCCAACACCAGTTTCCCAAGGTCGAGCTGGTCAGCATCACCACGCCCGAGCAATCGGACGCCGAGCATCAGCGCATGACGGGCCGCGCCGAAGAAATCCTGAAGCGCCTCGGCCTGCCGTTCCGCACCATCGTGCTCTGCGGCGGCGACATGGGGCCGGCCTCGCGCAAGACCTTCGACATAGAAGTCTGGCTGCCCGGCCAGAACGCCTATCGCGAGATCTCCAGCTGCTCCAACTGCGGCGAGTACCAGGCGCGCCGCATGAACGCGCGATTCCGGCCCAAGGAGGGCAAAGGGACCCGCTTCGTGCACACGCTGAACGGCTCGGGTCTCGCGGTCGGCCGCACGCTGATCGCGGTGCTGGAGAACTACCAGAACGAGGACGGCTCGGTGACGATCCCGGAGGCGCTCAGGCCCTACATGGGGGGCCTGGCTGCGCTGCCGGCGCCGACGAAGCGCAAGTGAGCCCCGACAAGTGAGCCCCGAAGAGATCGCGCGCAAGCGCATCCTCGTCACCAACGACGACGGCATCAATGCGCCCGGCCTGGAGGCGATGATCGACATCGCCACCCAGCTCTCCAAGGACGTCTGGGTCGTGTCGCCCGAGTATAACCAGAGCGGCGCCGGCCACTCGCTGTCGCTGACCCATCCGGTGCGGGCCCGCCAGCTCACCGAGACCAAGTTCGCGCTCGAAGGCACGCCGACCGACTGCGTGCTGTTCGCCGTCAAGCACCTCCTCAAGGACCACAAGCCCGACATCGTGCTGTCCGGCGTCAACCGCGGCGGCAACATGGCCGACGACGTCACCTACTCGGGCACCATCGCCGGCGCCATGGAAGGCTGCCTGCTCGGCATCCCCTCGATCGCCTTCAGCCAGCCCTACACCCAGCCGCATCCGCCGAAGTGGGAGACGGCGACGCAGTTCGGCGCCGACATCGCCCGCCGCGTGCTCGGGATGGGCATCCCGCGCAACGTGCTGATCAACGTCAACTTCCCCGACGTCGCGCCATCGGCGGTCAAGGGCGTGCGCGTGACGCGGCAGGGTGTGCGCGCCTTCGGTGGGCAGATCGTCGAGCGCACCGACCCGCGCGGCGGCACCTACTACTGGATCGCCTATGCGCCGGGCGCGCACGAGCACGACGACGAGAGCGACCTCACCTCGGTACGCTCGGGCTACGTGTCGGTGACGCCGCTGCATCTCGACCTCACCCACGAGGCGACGCGCCGCAAGCTCGCCCAGCAGTTCGCGGGCTGAGCCGAGGCCGGCCGTGAACGTCCCGGCCATGCAACGCCTGATCGCCGAGCTGCGGCAGTCGGGCATCGCCGACGAAAGAGTTCTGGCCGCGATTGCCGCCGTCGACCGCGAGCGCTTCGTCTCGCCGACCTTCGCCGAGCGGGCCTGGGAGAACACCGCCCTGCCGATCGCCTTCGGTCAGACGATCAGCCAGCCGCTGGTGGTCGCCGCCATGACCGAGGCGCTGCGCGTTGGCCCGCGCATGAAGGTTCTGGAGATCGGCACCGGCTCGGGCTACCAGGCCGCCGTGCTGGCCAAGCTGGCGCGCCGCGTCTACTCGGTCGAGCGCTTCAAGCCGCTTTCGCGCGAAGCCGAGAAGCTCCTGATCAACCTCGGCATCTACAACGTCGTGTTCGACGTCAACGACGGCAGCAAGGGCTGGCCGGGCCAGGCGCCGTTCGACCGCATCATCGTCACTGCCGCCGCCGAGGAGCGCCCGCAGGCGCTGATCGACCAGCTGGCCGTCGGCGGCATCCTGATCGTGCCGGTCGGCCGCGATCCCACCGCCCAAGTCGTCGAGCGCATCGTCAAGAGCGAGAGCGGCCTGCAGCGCGATACGCTGATGCCCGTGCGCTTCGTCCCGCTGGTCGCGGGCGCGCTCCCGGTCCTGGGGCAGGGCTGACAAGAGGCGGACCGGGAGGCCCGACTCATGTCATCCTGAGCGCAGCGAAGGATCTCATGCCGATTGCAAGCGGCGATGAGGTCCTTCGCTACGCTCAGGACGACAGCTTGTGTTGCGCGCGATGCGATCTAGGATTGTTGAAACGCTAGGGGAGGATCAGGCATGGCGGTCGCCGCACCGCGCATCCACGAGGCACCGGACGACCTGCTGGCCGCCATCGACTACTGTTACGACCAGGGCTGGACCGACGGCCTGCCGGTCGTGCCGCCGCAGGTCGATCGCGTGCATGCCATGCTGGCCGCCGATGATCGGCCGCCGGAGACGGTGATCGCCAAACATCCGGCGACAGGCCTCGAGCTCTCGCTGCATGCGGCCGCGGTGAACGCCGTCATGGCGGGCTGCCTGCCGGCGTACTTCCCCGTGCTGGTCGCCGCCTTCGAGGCGATGGACCGCGAACCGTTCAACTTCCACGGCTCGACCGCCAGCACCGGCGGCTCGGCGCCGCTGCTGGTGGTGAGCGGGCCGCTGGCCGACGAGATCGGCATGAATGCCGACGTCAACCTGTTCGGCCCGGGCAATCGCCCCAATGCCACGATCGGCCGCGCGACGCGGCTCATCCTGCGCAACGTCTTCCAGATGCTGCCCGGCATCTCCGACAAATCCACCCAGGGCAACCCCGGCAAGTACAGCCTCTGCATCGCCGAGCGCGCGCGGGGCAACCCGTGGCCGCTGCTCTGCCAGGAGCAGGGCTATCCGGCCGGCACGTCGAGCGTCACCGTCTACGCCGCGGGCGGCTTCTGCAATGTCGAGAACCATGGCGGCAACACGCCCGAGCAGGTTTTAGGCTCGGTGGCCGACGCCATGGCCAACTACGGCTGCATCACCCTGGGCCAGAGCGTGGTCATCCTGGCGCCCGAGCACATGCAGATCGTGGCCGGCGCGGGATGGACGCGAAAGCAGACGCAAGCGTTCCTGTTCAGCCACGCCAAGCGCTCGGTCGAGGGCATGAAGGGCGTCGGCAAGTTCCGCGATCGCGAGTACGACACCCAGCACGGCAATGGCGCCCATGTGCTGGCCGAGAAGGATTTCATGCATCGCGGCCTTACCCCCGACGACATACTGATCACCTTGGGCGGCGGTGACGCCGGCGGCCATTCGTGCTTTCTGCCGTCGTGGAGTCGCGGTCGCGGCTCGATCCTGCAGCACGTGCCGATTCGCATCGCCAAGAAGAGGTAGGAGGACCCGATGCAGCTCTATGCTCCCACCGCGACCATGGCGACACGCAAACGCACCCGGGCGCCCAAGCTTGCCAAGCTCGACGGCGCGCGCATCGGCATCCTGGAGAACGGCAAGCTCAACGCCGAGGAGATGCTGAACGAGGTCGCCCAGCTCTTCGTGCAGCGCCACGGCTGCACCGTGGTCAAGCTTGCCTCGAAGAAGAACGCGAGCGCGCCCGCTCCCGCCAACACGCTCAACCAGGTGGCGCCGGAAGTCGACTTCCTGATCACCGGCCTGGGGGATTGAGGGTCCTGCTCGACGTGCAGTCTGCACGACGGCATCTCCTTCGAGCAGCTCGGCAAGCGGGCCGTGGTGATCTGCACGACGCCCTTCGAAGTGACCGCGAAGAACATCGCGCGCGTCCTGGGGCTTCCCGACTACCCCTTTACCAGGGTCCAGCACCCGATCGGCAGCTGCACTTTGCCGGAGCTCAAGGCCCGCGCCGAGGTGGCTTACCAACAGGCCCTGGCGATATTGCTTGACGCCTAAGCGTCATCCCGAGCGGAGCCGCCCCCAAAACGAAGTGGGGGGCGGCGCAGTCGAGGGACCTTTTTCCTGACACTGCGGCAAAAAAAGGTCCCTCCGCTGCGCCTCGCTGCGCTCGGCTCCGGTCGGGATGAACCCGATTCCCGCCGGAATCGTGATGCAGTAGAATGGGGGCATGAAAAGAGCCCCTCGCTACCCCTCGCGATGGGCCGGCTGGATGCGCACGCTGGGTACAACGGCGGCGCTGTCGGTCGCGCTCGGCGCCTGCGCCAATCCGTTCGGTACCCGTCCGGGCACCACCGAATATCCCGGTTCGGGCGCTGGCCCGAATGCCGCGGCCGTCTACGTCGTGAACGAGAAGGACACCGTCGCAAGCGTTTCGCAGCGCTTTGGCGTGTCGGAACAGACCATCATCGACCGCAACAAGCTCAAGGGCCCGCCCTACACGTTGAAGGTCGGCCAGTACCTCGAATTGCCCGGCGCCAAGTTCGTCGCCGACAACACCGGCGGCGCCACCCAGGCCGTCGCCCCCAACGCCCCTGGCCCGGTCAAGAAGGAGAGCCTGGCTCCGCCGCCCGGCGCCAAGGGCGAATCGGGCGCGGCCGCGCCGGCGCACACGGCCGGCCAGCCGACGCCGCTTGCCGCACCCGCCGGCGAGACGCCGAAATCCGAGCCGGTCAGCGTCGCGGCCACGCCGCCGCCGCGCATGGCCTGGCCGGTCAACGGCAAGATCCTGGCGCCCTACGGCACCGCGGCCGGCGGCCAGAAGAACGACGGCATCGACATCCAGGCCACCGCCGGCGAGTCGGTGAAGGCGGCCGACGGAGGCACCGTGATCTATGCCGGCTCCGACGTCGCCCATCTCGGCAACCTGCTGCTGGTCCAGCATCCCGGCGGCTACATCACGGCCTACGGCAACAACGAGGCGCTTCTGGTGAAGAAGGGCGACGCGGTGAAGAAGGGCCAGGTCATCGCCAAGGCCGGCACCTCGGGCGGTGCGGCCAGTCCACGGGTCCACTTCGAGGTGCGTCGCGGCGGCAGCAAGACCATCGATCCGATGACGGTGCTGCCGGCGCAATAGGCCTACGCGGCGCGGCGAACCGACAGCTGCTTTCCGGTCGCGTCGATCACGACGGCGATTGCCGTCGGCGATGGGGCGAGCTCCTCGACAGCAATCGCTGGGTCGAGCAGCGCGTCGGGATCGTAACGCAGCTTGACGATGCGCTGCCTGCCGTCGGCATCGGCTGCTGCCTGTGCGTCGAAGATCGCGAGCTCCAGCCGGACCATGTCCTCGACCGGACCGCCGGGCAGGAGACCCGCGGCGATGCGCTCCCGCAGCCACAGGCCGAAGCGCCAGGCTTCCCAGCGATACTGCAGGGTGGCGTGGCGCGAGGCCGCCCAGAAGGCGTCGAGCTCCGCCATCAGCCGGCCCCCCAGCAGGCGGCAGGAGTTGGGCAGCACCGAATAGACGGGGATCAGGCGGTTCACGCGAAACAGCGAGCAGTTGATCGACATTCCTTCCTCGCGCGCCATCGCTTGCAGTCGCTGCTGCTCGCGTGCACTGAGGGCATACTCGGCCAGCACATCGGCGCCCGCGCGCAGGTCGAGGCACCGTTCGGGTGCGGCGATCAGGTCGGCAAAAGCGCGCTGGAATTCGGCGATCGACATGATGGTGCCTCCGGTCGAGCAAGTGCTGCGCGCATGCGGTCGAGCTCCTTCAGCACACCGGCCTCGCCGAGACCGGGGAAGTAGGATTCGTGGAACTCGAAGGTGACGCCCGCGAGGTTGCGGCAGCGCGGCGCGGTGCGTCTGAGCAGGCGCCAGACCTCGGCCGGGCAGGCGCCGGCATGACTGTCGAGGTAGGCGCCGAACAGCCGGTTGCCGCCGGCGACATGCATCTCGCCCACCGCGTCGAGATCGAGGCGGTCGATATAGAGATCGGGACCGATGCCGAGATTGACGGCATTGACGTGGAGGTTGTGCAGGTCGAGCAGCAGGCCGCAGCCGGTCCGCCGCACCAGGGCGTTGACGAAATCCTCCTCGCTCATGTCGCAATCGGGTACCGGCGTGTGCACCACGCCGTTCTCGAGCAGGAGCCTGGTGCCCAGCATGTCCTGCACGCGGCCCACGCGCTCGCACAGCATCTCGAGCAGGTCGTGGTCCCAGGGAAGCGGCAGGGCGAGCCCGGCGTGATGATCGGCCGTCACCTCGGTCTGCACGCGCACCGCCGAGAGATGCTCGCTGATCCAGCCGAACCGGTAGCGCCGATGCCACTTGGCCAGCTGTTTCACGTGATCGATGTCGAAGGTCGAGCCGCTGGCGATCGACAGGCCGACGCCGTGCGCGACCAGCCGATGGTGCGACGCCAGCTCGTCGAGCAGCGCGACCTCGTCGGGGAGAGGGACAAACCTCTCCCCGCGATCGCGCCCGAGGTCCTGCCAGAACCTCTCCGGTATCACCGACAGGAAGTCGGCGGCATCGGGCCGGGCGCGAACGAGGTCGACCAGCGAGCCGTTGAACAGGACGCCGACTCGCGCGGCCATGGCTCACATCCGCTTCATGGTGCCGAGGTCGACCTTCACCAGGTTCTCGATCTCTTCCTGCTCCTGGAACAGGATCGGCACGCCCGAATTGCAGGGCAGGCAGCCTTTCAGCTTGCCCAGCAGGTCGCTGAGCGTGGGCTGCAGCCGTACCGTGTCGGCGAGGGTCGTGCCCTTGGGCACGGTGACCTTGAGCACGGGCTGCACGCCGTCGCGGACGAGCTGGATATTGGCAATACGTTCCTTGGCCATGTGACGCTCCGTTGTTGAAGATTGGGCGGCCCAACTACGGGAGGTAGACGTCTACCGGATACTATTATAAGTTGTAGACTGTGGCCGCGTTATGACGACTGCGACTGAAAAATGCATGTCTCGCCGCTACACGACCTTGCCGTCGAGCTTGTACTCGCCGCGGCGATCCTCGATCTCCAGCACCCAGACGTCGGGATCGCGCGCGACCTGGCGGGCGATGTAGGCGTCGGCCTCGGGCTCGGTCACCGGGTTGGGGCCGGTGCCGCGGCTCCAGGCCGGCCCGTCATCCATCGAGCTTGCCTGGGTGTAGACGGTCACGCCCGCCTCGAAGCGGTTGATCTTGAGCAACACCGTCCCGGCATCGGGATCGCCGCGGCGCACCACGGCGGCCGGAATGAACGCGCGGTCGCACAGCCGCACCTGCGCGCTGACCCAAAGGCCGGTCGTGAGCCCCATCACCATGCAAGACACCTCACTCGACGCTCACGTTCCTCTCCCCCGCTGGGGGAGAGGCTAGGTG
>JADHLS010000226.1 GCA_016780605.1 Reyranella sp. | reverse complement strand
CCGACTTCAACGGCAAGACCCAGGAAGGCGTCGGCTTCTACCAGACGACCATCAACAAGGCACGCCGCTGGTCGAGCGCGCGCGCCTATCTGCGGGAGGCGAAGAAGCGGCGTAACCTCACCATCGCTACGTCGGCCCATGCCACCCGCGTGCTGCTGGAGAACGGGCGCGCCGTCGGCGTCGAGTACCGCACACCCGACGGGCTCGTCACGGCGCGCGCCAATCGCGAGGTCATCGTCTCGGGCGGCGTCTACGGCTCACCGCAGCTCCTGATGCTGTCAGGCCTGGGCCCGGCCGAGCATCTGCAGAAGCACGGCATCCAGGTCCTGCGCGACATGCCGGGCATTGGCTCCAACCTGCACGACCATTTCAACACCTACGTCGCCTACAAGTGCGCCCAGCCCGTCACCATGAACGACCTGGTGAACAGCCTGCCACGCCGCATCATTGCCGGCATGCAATACGCCTTCGGCCGAACCGGGCCGCTCGCCAGCATGGGCCTCTATGTCGGCGCCCTGGTGCGCAGCGACAAGCGCCTGGAGCGGCCGGATCTGCAGATCAACATGTTCGCCTGGGCGATCAAGGAACGGAACCGCCACGGCGTGGTCGCCCAGCCCTTCTCCGCTTTCGGTCTCTCGCCGGTCCATCTCAGGCCGGACGGCCGCGGCACGGTGCGGCTGAAGTCGGCCGACCCGCTGGCCGCGCCCGAGATCCGTTTCAACTTCCTGAAGAGCGCCAACGACTGGCATGCCATGCTCCAGGGCATGCGCATCTGCCGAGACATCGGCAGCCAGCCGGCGCTGAAACCCTTTGTGGTCGAGGAGATCCTGCCTGGCCCCCAGGTCACCGACGACGCCGGCCTGCGCGCGCACATTCGCGCCAACGGCGTGTCCAACCTCCATCCCGTGGGCACCTGTCGCATGGGCCGCGCGGTCGACGACGTCTTCGATCCGCAGCTTCGGGTGTACGGCGTGGAGCGGCTACGGGTGGCCGACGCCTCGATCATGCCGAGCATCGTCGCCGGCAACACCAACGCGCCCTCGATCATGATCGGCGAGAAGTGCGCCGACATGGTGCGTCAGGCGGCGCAGTAGGTCATTCTCGTCCGACCACGAGCCAGGAGCTCGTCGAGGGGACCGACGATGATGACTTCCAGAACAGGGAATGGGCTGCTCGATCGCATCCATGACAAGTGGCACGATCACATCCTGACCGGGCTTGCCGTGTTGATGGTTCTGCATCTCTTCGTGTTCGCACCCATCGAGACGCAGAACACTCCCCTGCGCCCTGTCGGCGCGGTCTTCGTCGCAGGCCTGGCGGCAGGCCTGCTGATACTGGCGCGCAGCTGGGTGCCGATCGCCGGCCTCATCTCGGTCGTGGGCCTGCTGGCCGCGTCCCTGATCCTCCATGCCCGCGGCATCTACGCCTCCCTGGACGTCACACTACAGGCGACGGCCTGGCTCATAATCACCCTCGTGATCATGTGGGTCGTTACCCGGGCGGTATTCGAGCCGGGGCGCATCACCTATCACCGAATTCTCGGCGCCATCCTGCTCTACCTCACGATCGGCGTGGTGTTCGTCGCGCTCTACAGCATGATCGGGGCCTGGGTGCCGAAGGCATTCAACGGGATCACGGTCGCCGTCCGGGTCTCGATACCAAGCGACCTCGTCTATTTCAGCTTCACCACCCTCACCACCGTGGGCTACGGCGACATCGTGCCGGTGCATCCGCTGGCGCGCAGCCTGTCCAACCTCGAGGCTATTATCGGCCAGCTCTATCCCGCGACCCTGCTGGCGCGCTTGGTCTCGCTTGGGCAGGAACCGACGCGCGCCTAACAAATGTTCAATGGAAGGAAAGCACCATGAAGTTCGGGGTAACGGTCGTGCCGCGCGTGACGGACTGGAAGCTGTTCGTCGACCTCGAAACGATGGGCTACGACGCGGCGTGGGCGGCGGATTCGCAGATGCTCTACTCCGACGCCTATGCCGTGCTGGCGCTGGCGGCCGAGCACACCTCGCGCATCCGGCTGGGCACCGGCGTGTCGGTCGCAGGCGTGCGGCTGGCGCCGGTGACCGCCCATTCGATCGCCACCATCAACAAGCTGGCGCCGCGGCGCACCTTCCTCGGCATCGGCACCGGCCACACCGCCATGCGCGTCATGGGCAAGGACCCGGTCAGGGCCCGCGAGTTCCGTGAATACCTGCGCGTCTTGCGCGCCCTGCTGCATGGCGAGGAGGTCGACTACGCCTTGAATGGCGGCGAGAAGACCGACATCCGCTTCCTGCATCCCGACCGGGGATTCATCGACGTCGAGCATCCTGTGCCGATCTACGTCGCCGCCGACGGGCCGCTGGCGCTCAAGACCGCCGGCGCCTATGGCGATGGCCGCGTCTGCTCGCACAACCAGACCAAGACCCGCCTGCAGCAGAGCATGGAGACGATGCGCGCGGGCGCCGCCGCCGTCGGCCGCACGATGCCGGGCGACTTCCACACCGCCTCGCTCTCCTACGCCTGTGTGCTTCGGCCCGGCGAGAAGATGACGTCGGAGCGCGTGATCGACGACATCGGGCCAATGGCCGCCGCCACGCTGCACTACTGGTGGGAGCTCTACCAGATGGACGGCGACACCAGCACCGTGGCCGGCCGCTGCCGCAACCTGTGGGACGAGTACCTCGCCTTCACCGAGAAGATGGAAGTCCCGCTCAGCAAACGGTACCAGCAGGTCCATCTCGGCCATTGCGCCTTCCTGCCGCCGGAGGAGCGGCGCTTCATCACCGAGGATCTCATCCGCTCGACCGGAGGGCTGGTCGGTACTCCCGACGAGATCATCGCCATGCTGCGCGAACGCGAGGCGATGGGCCTCAGCGAGATCACGCTGCTGCCGGCGATGGATACGGCGCGCAGCAACCTGAAGGACTTCGCCGAGCAGGTGATCCGGCGCTATTGACGACGACCACTCGGTCGCCTTGCACGATCTCGCCTTCACCTCTTCGGCGGGACAGTACCCACGGCCATGACACCGCACATGGCGGAAAAGAACCGCCCGGTGCGGTCCAGCTCCTCCAGCCGGTGCCACCAGGCGTCGGCCGCCGCTGGCGCGACCCAACCCCCGCTCACCGCGCCGTCGAGGCTGCGGCGCAACGACATCACCCGCTCCGCCAGCGCCAGGTCGGCAAAGGTGACGCTGCCGTGCTCGGCGAGCACGTCGACGCAGCCAGCCTCGACCAGCACGCGGCGCACCTCGCGGCCGATCATGCCGTGCGCCAGCGAGACGTCGCTCTTGTAGCGCACGACCGCGCGGGCGATCTCGCGGTCGACGCCGCCCAGGCAAACCGATTCCCAATCCGGCTCCAGTACCACAATGCGGCCGCCGGGCCGTACCACGCGCGCCATCTCGCGCACCGCCTGCTCGGGATCCCTGAGATGCTGGAGGACACGATCGATGCGGGCGGCGCCGAACGAGTTGTCGGGGAAGCCAAGCGCATGGGCATCGCCGACGGCGAATTCCAGGGGCAGACCGCGACCGGCGGTGCGCTCGCGCGCCTTGCCGATCAGGTCGTGGCTGGCATCGATGCCGACGACCCGGCCAGCCGGCGCAACCTGAGGCGCCATGGCCTCGGCGTCCAGCCCCAGGCCGCACCCGACTTCCAGCACCGACATTCCCGGCGCGAGGTTCAGCCACTCCATGGTCTGCCGCTTCTGCTCTTCCAGAACGCGGTTCATCATCTCGAGGTAGCGCGCCGCGGCCTGCGACTGCCCGTCGATATTGGCCCAGCGTTTGGACCCGCCGTCGTATTCGGTGTCTGTCATTGTGGCCCCCGATGCCGACTATGGACGCACGGGCTTACGCCCCGATGACGCCGTGGCGCCCGGTGATATGCAAAGCTGCCCGTCATTGTCGGCACATGTACTGCTAGGCTGCAGTCGATGGTGTTCCGTTCACGTATCGGCCGGCGTGCTGCCGTGGCATCGGCGCTGGGCCTCGGCGCGCTGGGCCTGGTGGCGGCCCGTCAGTTCCAGGAACAGAGCAGGCCGCCGACAGGATCGAGCTTTCCCGAAGGCTTCCGCTGGGGCACCGCCACCTCGGCCTTCCAGATCGAAGGGGCCACCCACGAGGATGGCCGCGGCCCCTCGATCTGGGACACGTTCAGCAACCTGCCCGGCAAGATCAAAGGCGGCGCCACCGCCGACATCGCCGACGACCACTATCACCTCTACAAGGAGGACGTCGGGCTGATGAAAGGCCTGGGCGTGTCGACCTATCGCTTCTCGATCGCCTGGCCGCGCCTGTTCCCGGACGGCCGCGGGCCGCTCAATGAGAAAGGTCTCGCCTTCTACGATCGGCTGGTGGACGAGCTACTGGCCAACGGCATTCAGCCCTATGCCACGCTCTATCACTGGGACCTGCCGCAGGCGCTGCAGGACCGCGGCGGCTGGCAATCACGCGACACCGCCGAGGCTTTCGCCGACTATGCCGCCGTCGTCGCGGCGAGACTGGGCGATCGCGTCGGCCACTTCTTCACGCTGAACGAGATGCGCACCTTCGTCGAGCTGGGCTACGGCGGCGGCGAGTTCGCGCCCGGCCTCAAGCTGCCGCGCACCGGACTCTACCAGGTTCGTCACAACGCCGTGCTCGCCCACGGGCTCGCCGTGCAGGCCGTACGCGCCCGTGGCCGCGCCGGCATCAAGATCGGGCCGGCCGAGAACATCACGCCCGCCTTTCCGGTGATCACGACACGGCGCAACATCGAGGCTGCGGAGATCGCCACACGCGAGCTGAACGCCGCCTATCTCACCGTGATCCTCGAAGGGCGCTACACCGACGCCTACCTGAAGGCGGCCGGCCCTGATGCGCCACGCTTCACCGAGGCCGACCTGAAGACGATCTCGACACCGGTCGACTATGTCGGCCTCAACGTCTACGGGCCCGGCGAGTTCGTGCGCGCCCGCCAGCGCCGGCCGTATTACGCGGAGATTCCCCTGCCCGATTCCTACCCGCACATGGAGTCGGACTGGATCACCTTCGGCCCCGAGGCGCTCTATTGGGCGCCGCTGCAGGTGACCAAGCTGTGGAACGTCAAGGAGATCTACATCACCGAGAACGGCACCTCGTCGGACGACAAGCCGGACGCCAACGGCGTCGTCGAGGATCTCGATCGCGTGTTCTACCTGCGGGAATACCTAGCCCAGCTGCTGCGTGCCATCCGCGCAGGGGCGCCGGTGCGCGGCTACTTCGTCTGGAGCCTGATGGACAATTTCGAATGGCTGCAGGGCTACAGCGCCCGTTTCGGCCTGCACTATGTCGACTTCAAGACGCTGAAGCGCACCCCGAAGCTCAGCGCGTCGTTCTACCGGAAGGTTATCGAGCGCAACGCCCTGGTGTGAGCAACCGTATCGCCGTCGCTTCGTTGGTCTTCGCAGCATCGCGAGGAAACCATGGACGGTGCAAACTATCTTCGCTACGGCGCGATGATGGCCCTGTTGCTGGCCGCCCCGCCCGGCTCGGCACGCGCCGAGAATTGTCGTGACCGCGTCCTCGAGCTTTCGGCGCAATACAGGATCGAGACGGATCCGCCGACCGTCCCGCCGGGCGAGATGCGTAAGCCCGTGACGCCGGATGACCTGGCGCGGTCAGGCGGCATCGTCGAGCCACCGCCGACGTCCGATCCTTCGGTGGTGACGCCGCCGCGATCGCATTCCGGCATGCCGACCCTGCCCGACATCGCGCCGCCACCGCCCAAGGCGGTCGAGGCCGAGACGCGCACCATGACGAAGCTCGATCCAGCGGAGACAACGACCCTGCAGGCGCTGCTGGTGGCGGCGCGCGCGCAGGCCGAACGCGGAATGGAACAGGAGTGCCTGGACGGCCTGCGCAAGGCGCAACGGATGCTCGAGCACAAGCGGTAGTCGTCGATCCTCTGAATGATCGTTCATCGAATGTGGCGGCGCGTCCACATTGATCGTGAAAATGCCTTATCTGCGTCAGCCTCAGGTAAGCGCGCGCGCCTAGCTTCAGCGCGTCATGCTGAAGCTAAACATCCTGCACTTGATGGTCGCCGCCGGCGCACTGGGCGCCGTCGCCGTCCTGCGCCGCGAAGCGGCCGGCCGCTCGCTGTCGTTCGGCCGCTTGTTCACTGCGCCGTTGCTGGCCTTCGCCGCCGCGTTCCTGCTGCTGGCGATGTCGGACCCGCAGTCGCGCCAGCCGGCGCTGTGGGTCGGCGGCCTGGCCGCCGGCCTCGTAGCCGGCACCGCGCGCGGCATCATGGCACCGCTGCAGGTCGATCGGCTGTGGGACCGCCTGCGGCTACCCAGCGGCCGTGATGGGTTGTGGGCCGCGAGCCTGCTAGGCGCCGTGGCGTTGGCCGCCTTCAGCGTCGACCTTATCCCGGCCAACCTGCCATGGGGCGATCTGCTCGAGGTTGCCGCCTCGACCGCCGCTGCCGCCTGCGCCGGTTTCCTTGCGGGTCGCGCCTGCTCATTGTGGCTGCGCGCCTGGAACGCGCCGCACAGCAGCCTCAGCCGCCCTTAGGGCGATCGGTCAGTTCGGCTTTTTGATCAGGGCCGGATACATCACCGCGTCGCCGTGCGTCGCCATGTAGGCGAGCTCCTCGTCGGAGATGTATTCCGGCGTCTTGCCATTCGCCGCGCACAGCATCTCGACGATGATGTTGCGCTTGATCTCGCTCACCAGCACGCACGTGCGGTGATAGGCCTCGGATACGGTGCGACCCAGCACGGTGAAGCCGTGGCGCTTCATGATGATGCAGTTGGTGTCCTGGATGAAGGTCTTGATCGGCGCCACGTCTTCCTCGACGTTGACGCTGGCCGGCAGGTAGTGCGCGGGCTTCTGCATCAGGTAACCGTAGGTCAGGCTGTAGGAGCGGATGGTGTCGTAGCCCGCCGCCATGAAGGCGATCATCTCGTCGTGGTGCAGGTGGATCACGCAGTTGACATCGGGCCGGAGCCGCAGGATCTCGCGGTTCATCTGATGGCCCACCGTGGTCGCCCGCTCGCCGCGCAGGATGCGGCCGAACGGAATGTCGGTGATCACCAGATCCTCCGCCTCGACCTCCTCAAGGCTGATTCCCTGGGGCTTGGCGTAGCACACGCCGTGCTCGTGGCCGGGATGCGCCACCCGGATCACCATGCCGCCGACGCTCGAATTGACCAGCCCACGCGCCGCCAGCCGATGGGCGTAGGTCACGTAGGACTTGGTGATCTTGGGGTCGAACTGGACGGTCGGGTCGGGCGTGAGCTCGTTGACCTTGAACGACGGGGTCGTGCTGCCATCCATGACGTTCTCCTTCGGCTATCAGCCTACCTCACCCTGAGGAGCGGCCCAAACGGCCGCGTCTCGAAGGGTGGGCAACAGACCTCGTGATCGTTCCACCCTTCGAGACGCCACGCTGCGCGTGGCTCCTCAGGGTGAGGTTGTGTCTCTACTCCGTCGGCTTGATGCCAAGCCGGTCCGCGAGCGCTTGCAGCTCCAACGTCTGATTTGCCATGGCGGCAGCGAACACTGTCGGAGTCGATATGACGGGCTCGACATCCATGGCGCGCAGCGACTCGCGTCCTTGGCCGGTCAGGAAGCTCTCGGCCAAGGCCTTCTGGATGCGATCGGCGATCTCGGATGGCAGGCCGGCAGGCGCGACGACGCCATACCAGAAGACGGCATCGAAGCCTTTCACGCCAACACTGTCGAAGGTCGGCACATTCGGCAATATCGGCGACGGCCGCGTGACGGCGAAACCCGTCAGCCGCCTCTCGCGCACCAGGCCGGCGGAACCCGATGGATTGTCGAGCATCACCGCGACCGTGCCGTTCATCAGCTCGGGATAGGCTAGCGCCGATCCCTTGTAGGGCACGTCGACCATCTCGATGCCCGCGAGCAGCTCGAACTGCTTGGTGAGAAGG
>JADHLS010000225.1 GCA_016780605.1 Reyranella sp. | reverse complement strand
CCATGGTGGCGCCGTAGAGATTGGCGCCGGTCGAGGCGACGACGCGGGCGGCGAAGGCGGAGGCGTTGAACTCGTGGTCGGCCGACAGCACCAGGGCGGCGCGCAGCAGCGGCGCGCGGGCGGCTGGCACGCGCCACGCCGCCGCGAGCTGCTGGTGGACGGGGAGCGCGGAGATCGGTTGCGCCGTCACCGCGGCCGTCAGCAGGCGCAGCACGCGCACGCCGGTCTCGAGCATGGCGGCGCGATCCTCGACCCAACTCTGATGATCGAGGGCGGCGGCGGCCGGCAGGACGACCAGGCAACGGTCGACCGGCGCCAGGGTCGCCGCGGCGAGCCAGGCGCGGCGCAGCTCCGCGGTCATCGGCGGCAGATTGTCGTTGGCGAACGGCTGCTCATCGCAGTCCCACAACAGGCGCGCCACCTCCTCGAGAGAGGCGGTGCGGGCCAGCACCGTCGCGTCACGGCCGCGATAATAGAGTCGGTTGTTCTCGATCAGGGTCAACGCCGATTCGAGCACGGGCGTGCCGAAGTCGAGCGCGTGGTTGGCGATCGATTCGGCCTTGCGGCCGACGTCGCGTCGTCGCTTCAAGCGCGTGATGTCGTCGGCGCGGTAACGCCGCTCGCGGCTGCCGTCGACCGCTTCCGAGCGCACGAGGCCGCGGCTGACATAGGCATAGAGCGTGGCCGCCGACACACCGAGCCGCCGCGCGGCTTCCCTGGAGCTCAGTAATTCGTTTGGCATGACTTAATATTGATCAATATAATCAAGATTGACAATACATTTTACCGGATCGACTTTCCAATGAAACGGGAAAGGGACTCCGATGCTGCTGACACGGGTGAATAGCGGACTGGACGGGATCGTCGTGGCCGATACGGCCATGAGCGAGGTCGACGGCGAAGCCGGCCGGCTGATCGTGCGCGGCCACGCCATCGAGGAGCTGACGGCGACGCGCGGCTTCGAGGGCGTGGCGGCTCTCCTTTGGGAGGGCTACGCTGAGGGCGGTGGCCACGAGGCGGCCGTGCGCGCGGGCCTTGCCACCGCCCGCGAGCATGCCTTCACCCTGGTGCCGAAGCTGCTCGACACCACGCGCGGGCTCAATCCGGTCGAGGCACTGCGTGTCGGGCTCGGCATGCTGCCCGACAACGACAAGGTGCCCCATCATTTCCTGGTATGCGGCGCCATGCCGGTGTTCCTGGCCGCGGTGCTCAACGCCGAGAAGTCGCTGGCGCCGATCGCGCCCGATCCGACGCTCAACACGGCCCAGGATTTCCTGCGCATGGTGCGCGGCCAGCGAGCGGGCACGGTGTTCGAGAAGGCGCTCGACACCTATCTCGCCACCATCGCCGACCACGGCTTCAACGCCTCGACCTTCACCGCGCGCGTGGTGGCTTCTACCCATGCCGGCCTGATCTCCTCGGTGCTGGCCGGTCTCTGTGCGCTGAAGGGACCGTTGCATGGCGGTGCGCCCGGCCCGGTGCTCGACATGCTGGACGAAATCGGCAAGGTCTCGCGCGCCGAGGCCTGGTTCGATGACGCCTTCGCCAAGGGCACGACCCTGATGGGCTTCGGCCATCGCATCTACAAGGTGCGCGATCCGCGGGCCGACGTGCTGAAGGCCACTGTCGCCACTCTGCCCGCAACCTCCGGACGCCTAGCCTACGCCGCGGCAGTCGAGCAGGCGGCCATCGCCGCCCTGCGCAAGCACAAGCCTGGCCGTCCGCTCGATACCAATGTCGAGTACTACACAGCGCTGCTGCTGGAGGCGCTGGAGATCCCGCGCAGCGCCTTCACGGCCCTGTTCGCCGTCGGGCGCACCGCCGGCTGGTGTGCTCACATCTTCGAGCAGGTGAAGGGCGGCCGCATCATCCGCCCGCAATCCAACTATGTCGGACCACGGCCGCAGTAGCGACACCGCGCTGGAGCGGACGGCCCGGGCCTACCGTCGCTTCGCCGCGCTCGAGGCGCGGGGCCGCTCGCCGCTCTACGAAGGGTTGGCCGAGGGCATCGCCGAGGATGGTGACGTCCTCGCCTTCCTGCTGACCCTGCCGCGGCCCAAGCGGCAACCGAATCTGCTGTTCGCCGCCGTGCGCCATCGCCTGGGAACACCGGCGGACTGGCCGGACTTTCGCCACCGCCTGCTGGCCGACCAGGACGCGGTGCGCGAGGTCATGCTGGCGCGATCGACCCAGACCAACGAACCGGCGCGTTGCGCCATGCTGCTGCCCGTGCTGGCCGCGCTGCCTCAGCCGCTCGCCTTGATCGAGGTCGGTGCGTCGGCGGGTCTTTGCCTGCTGCCCGATCTCTACGGCTACGATTACGGGAGGGCTCGCCTGATGCCGCAGCGTTCGTCGACCAGCATGCCGGTCTTTGTTTGCGACGTCCGCGGCGCAGTACCTCTGCCATCCGCTCTGCCGCAGATCGCCTGGCGGGCAGGGCTTGATCTCAATCCGTTGAATGCACACCAGGCGGGCGATCGAGAGTGGCTGGAGGCGCTGGTGTGGCCGGAGCAGACAGAGCGCCTCGTGCGGCTGAGGCAGGCGCTTGCGATCGCTGCCGAGGTGAGGCCGCGCATCGTCACAGGCGACCTTCGCAGCGACCTCGCCGAGCTTGTCGCGGAAGCGCCGCTGGGCGCGACGCGAGTGATCTTCCACACCGCCGTCCTTGCCTACGTCGCCGAACCCGTTGAGCGCGAAGCCTTCGCCGCGGAGGCGATGCGGCTTGGCGATTGCTGGATCGCCAATGAAGTGCCCGCGGCAATACCTGCATTGGCCTCCTTTGCCGAAGAGGCGACGGGCCGCTTCCTGCTTTCGGTTGGCGGCAAACCCACGGCCTGGACCGACGCGCACGGCGCAGCGTTGGATTGGATCGCATCGCCCTAGTCGCTGTGCGGGCTTAGGTATCGTTTACGTGCTCTGACTCCTGCCATCGACGTGGATAGAATGGCTCCATTCACGAAGCCGCAATCAGAGGATTTGGAGCATGAGCAACGCATCCGACTATGCGCCGCCGAAGGTCTGGCAATGGAACAAGGCCAACGGTGGCCGCTTCGCCAACATCAACCGCCCGATCGCCGGGGCCACGCATGACAAGGAGCTGCCGGTCGGCAAGCACCCAATCCAGCTCTACTCGCTGGGCACACCGAATGGCCAGAAGGTCACCATCATGCTCGAGGAGCTGCTGGCCGAAGGCCACAAGGGCGCCGAGTACGATGCCTGGCTGATCAAGATCGGCGAGGGCGAGCAGTTCGGCAGCGGCTTCGTCGCCGCCAATCCCAACTCCAAGATCCCTGCGCTGGTCGACCGCAGCGGGCCCAAGCCGATTCGCGTCTTCGAGTCGGGCGCAATCCTGGTGTGGCTGGCCGAGAAGTTCGGCAGCCCCCTGCTGCCCAAGCAGGGCGAGGAGCGCGCCGAGTGCCTGTCGTGGCTTTTCTGGCAGATGGGCAGCGCGCCCTATCTCGGCGGCGGCTTCGGGCACTTCTTTGCCTACGCGCCGAGCAAGATCGAGTACGCCATCGACCGCTTCGCCATGGAGACCAAGCGTCAGCTCGACGTGCTCGACCGGCGACTGGGCGAGGTGAAGTACCTCGCGGGCGACAACTACACGATCGCCGACATCGCCGTGTGGCCGTGGTACGGCGGCCTGGCCAAGGGCCTGCTGTACGGAGCCGGCGAGTTCCTGGCGGTGACGGAGTACAAGAACGTCCAGCGCTGGGCCGATGCCATCGGTGCGCGCCCGGCCGTCAAGCGCGGCCGTATCGTCAATCGCCTGCAGGGCGACCCGGCGGCCCAGCTGCGCGAACGCCACGACGCCAGCGACTTCGATCTCAGGACCGAAGACAAGCTCGCGCCGAAGAACTAGGGAAGATGCCTCCCCTTCGCCGATGCGGCGAAGGGGAGGTGCCCGCTAGAGCGCCTTACCAGGCGCGTAAGCGGGCGGAGGGGTCATGAGCAACAGTGATGATGCTTATGACCCCTCCGTCAGCGTAAGACGCTCATGCGTTTTGGCCGCTACGCGGCCAAAAGCGCTCGCCATCCCCAACTTCGTTGGGGAGGAAAACTACAGCGGCCGCTTCACAGCCGAGCCGCGCCAGGTGCGGGCGCGGGTGCCGGCGGCGTCGAACACCCACAGGATCAGTTCACCGCCGGTCGGCGTGAAGCGCACAGTGAAGTGACGGCGCCAGAAGGTGCCGTCGGAATGGGCGAACAGGGCCTCGGAGCTGAGCATGTCGGGGCCGACGGTCAGCGTCGCCGACCGCGGACCGTACCTGCCTTCCGTCGAGACCAGCAAAGCGAGACCGCCGATCAGCGGTGCAAACCGCAAGGTTTCGCCAGCGTCGGCGGTCTGCATCGGCCCGCCCTCGATGCGCAGCCAGACCACCGGCGCGCCGTCGGTGTCGCGGATGTCGAAATGCACGCCGAAGGGATTGCGATCGTCGAGGTCGACGTGCGGCTCCTTGGGCGGAGGATAGATGTCCTCGAGCGGGATCGAGCGGTAGAAGCGCGCGGCGCCGTCGTAGATGCCGATCCATTCCGGCCACAGGCCCGATTGCGCGTGCGTCGCCGTCGCCAGCAGGAAAGAGGCGCCGCCACCGAGGAGGGGGCGCCGCCCGATCACTTGGCGCGTCCCGCGGTGACGTTGAGGTCGATCGTCACCTCGTTGGCGACCTGGCCGGTGGCGGCCCATTCGTTCTGGCCGACGCCATAGTCGAGCCGCTTGATGATCAGTCGTCCGCGCGCCGTGCCGCGCAGGCGGCCGGGCTGGGCGGGATCGTCGGCGATGGAGAGGGTGAAGGGCAGCACGACGTCGCGTGTGACGTCGCGGATGGTGAGCTTGCCGCTCGCCTGGTAGCGCTCGCCCGAACCGGAGATCGCGGTCGACACGAACCGCGCCTCGGGGAACTTCTGCACGTCGAGGAAGTTCGGTCCCTTCATCAGCGAATCGACGTCGCGGTTGTTGGTCGAGACCGGCCTGGTATCGATCTTGATGTCGATGCGCGCGCTGGCGAGCGAGGAGGGGTCGAGCACGATCTCGCCCGTCCAGGTGGGGAAACGGCCGCTCACGATCGAGCCGACCTGGCTGGCGCTGAAGGCGAGCGAACTCTTCGGATCGATCGTCCACGCATCCTGCGGCCCGGCGAGCGCCGGCATCGGCAGCAGCAGGGCGACAAGAGCGATCCGGCGGCGCATCAGCTTCCTCCGAAAGGCCACATGCGCCGGAACACGCCGTCCCGGCGCATGACATCGTGATGTACGACGGCGGCGATGTGAAGGATCAGCACCGCAATCAGGAGCCGGGACAGAATATAGTGCGTGGTCCTCAGCGCCTCGAACAGGCCTTCATCGCGTGGCACCAGGTCAGGCAGCGGCAGCAGGCCGAACCAGATCACGCTGACGCCGGCGGCCGAGCTCATGAACCAGCCGCTGACCGGCATGGCCAGCAGCAGCACCAGCAACGCCCAGTGCGCGACGGGCGCCAGCACCGCCTGCCAGCGCACGATCGCGCCGGGTAGCGGCGGCGGCGGACGGCGCCAACGCCACAGCAGCCGGCCGACCGTCAGCACCAGGACGGCGAGGCCCACCCATTTGTGCCAGTTGTAGGCATAGAGCTTGGTGAAGCCGAGCGGCAGGCCGGTCATCCACAGTCCGACGCCCAGCATACCGAGCACGGCGAGCGCCGTGATCCAATGCAGCGCCTGGGACGCGGGGTGATAGGACAACTCTCGCGACATTCGGCTCGTCCGGCACAATCACCTCACCCTGAGGAGCGCACGAAGTGCGCGTCTCGAAGGGTGGGCAACGCGCACGTTCTGTGGCCCACCCTTCGAGACGCGGTCCTCCGGACCGCTCCTCAGGGTGAGGTGTTGTTTCACGCTGGCGCGCGCTGCTCTTCGTATGTTTCGAAGAACCGCCGTCCCGCGCCGCGCTGGTTCTCGTAGATCGAGCCCTGATGGCCGGCCGGCGGCAGCGGCATGCGGATGGGGGCGGGGACGACCCGCGGCTCGATGGTGGGCTCGCCCAGCACCATGCGGCTGTTGAACTCCTCGAAGTTGGCCACGCCCAGCAGCGGCCAGGCGTCGGCGGCAGTGTATTCGTGCAGCAGCAGGCGGCGCCGGCGGTTGGAGCGGTTCAGCGCAGAGCCATGCACCAGGCGCGCGTGATGGATGGTCATCGAGCCGGCGGGCCCCATCAGCGGCACCGCCTTGTCGAGATCGATATCACAGGTCTCGGGGTTCATGGCGCCGCAGAAGCGGCCGTCGGCATGATGGTCCCAGGTCGGACCGTGATGGCTGCCCGGAACGACCATCAACGGTCCGTTGTCCATGTCGCAGTCATCGAGATAGATGCCGGTCGCCAGCACGTCGTCGTTGGTATGGGGATAGAACGCCCAGTCCTGATGCCATTCGACCGGCGAGCCATAGCCGGCCGACTTCATGTTGAGCTTGCCGCCGTGCTGGCGGATGGCGGGCCCCAGCAGCTGCGCCAGGATCGACGTGATCTTGGGGTCACGCGCCAGTGCGTGGAAGAAGGCGTAACGCTTGAAGATCACGGGCTTCAGCCGGCGCACGCGCGGCAGGGCGGCGCTGTGGCTGGGCTCGAGGTCGTAGAGCTCGTCGTTGGCGGAGACGCCGCGCGCCTCCGCAACGATGCGGTCGGTGAGGGCGCGCAGCTCGGCGAGCTGGTCACCCTCGAACAGGCGCGGGATCACCAGGTACCCGTCGCGCCGATAAGTCTCGATCTGCCGGTCGGTGAGCATGCGCGCGACCATAGCATGGTCCGCCGCGTTGGCCGATAATCACCCCATGGCGATCCGTGCCCTTTTTCCGACGCTGGTCTATCGAGAATCGCTGGGTGGGCCGGATATCCGCAGGTTCAACCTGGATATGGCCGACGAATGCCGGTCCCTGGCCGTGTCGGATGCGGCCGGCCGGCAGTGGTCGGCACAGCATTATCTGGGCGGCTACACCTCTTATGGATCGCTCGACCGCCTGCATCTCGTGACCTCGCTGTTCGCGAGGCTCAGGCGTCGCCTCGATCCGCACGTCAAGGCCTTCGCCCGCGCCTTGCACTACGATCTTGCCGGCCGCTCGCTCGCCATGACCGATTGCTGGGCCAACGTCATGCCGGCCGGCGTCGTGCATTCGTTGCATCTTCATCCGACGTCCTTCGTCAGCGGCACCTACTACGTCGAGGTGCCGAAAGGGGCGGGGGCGCTGAAGTTCGAGGATCCGAGGCTGGTCGCCCACATGGCGACGCCGCCGCGCCGCGCCGACGCGCCGGAAGGCTTTCGCTCCTTCGTGAGCGTGCCCGCCAAGGCGGGCGACGTGGTGCTGTTCGAGAGCTGGCTGCGCCACGAAGTGCCGCCGGCGCGCTTCTCCGGCGAGCGTATCTCGATTAGCTTCAACTACACCTGGTCCGAAAAGCCCTCTCGTTGATGGAAATCGCATGTGCGCTGGTCGCCCACCTGTTCGGCGTTGGCCCCTGAGGCTGCTCGCCGCGCTTCTTGGTGTTCTCGTGGCGTTACCGGCGTGGGCCGACTGTCCGCTCGATCTCGGGCGCGGGACGGGGATCGTCGTGTTCTCGAGCCACTATCTCCTGGCGTTCCGGCCCGAGCCTCTGCGCATCGAGGTCGGCGAGCCGTTCTCGCTTCTGTTCAACGTGTGCACCAAGAACGACATGCCGGCCGAGCTGGTGGCGGTCGACGCCCAGATGCCCGAGGGCAGGCGCGGCGCGAACAACCGACCGACGATCGTGTCACTGGGCGATGGCCGCTATCGCGTGGAAGGCATGGTGTTCCCTATGCCGGGCCGCTGGGAACTCTCGATCGACGTGCGCGCCGGCGAGGAAATCGAGCGCTTGAGTCACGAGCTCGAGGTGAAGTGAAGGGAGCGCGGGCCTCCGGCCCGCTCATGGTCATCATCATG
>JADHLS010000224.1 GCA_016780605.1 Reyranella sp. | reverse complement strand
CATCATGAATGCGCTGGCCAACCTCGCGGGCTTCTCCATCCTGCTGCTCACGCCCTATTACCTGGTCAACGTGCTGAAGCTTTCGGCGCTCTCGACCGGCCTGGTGCTGGCGCTGGCCTTCGCGGGCAGCCTGACCGGCGCGCCCCTGTCGGCCTGGCTGGTCGCCCGTATCGGGCAGCGGCCGACAGCCTTTGGCGGCGTCGCGCTGGTCGGGCTCGGCCTGCTGCCGCTCGCCTTCACCGGCGCCGCCACGCCCGTGGCGGTCGTCGCCGTGTTGCTGGTCGTCGAGGGTATCGGGCAGGGCCTCCTCACCGTGTCGTACATCGACATCGTCACCTCCACATTGCCAGTGCGCGACCGCGGCGTGGCCGGCAGCCTCTCTCAACTGACGCGCATGCTCGGTGTCGTGAGCGGCGCCTCGGTGCTCACCACCCTGCAGGCGAGCGGCGCGGCCGGGCTCACCGGCGTGGAGGGCTTTCTCGCGGGCTATCGCCACGCTTTCCTCGTATCCGGCGGCGGCCTGCTGCTGGTCCTCGTCGGATCGCTGGCGGTTCCGCGGGCGTGGTCGCGCCGCTAAGCTGGCGGCATGCTCGCGATCCGCCTCGTAAAGACCGCCATGGTGGCCTCGACCGCCCTGTTCGCGCTGCTGGTCGCCTACAATAATGTCGCGGACTACAACACCAACTACCAGTTCGTGCGCCATACGCTCAGCATGGACACGGTCTTCCCCGACAATGCGCTGCGCGGCCGCGCCATCACCTCGCCGACCCTGTGGGCCCTTGCCTACTGGGCAATCATCCTCACCGAGGCCGTGACCGGACTGGTGCTCGCCTTCGCGACGGTCCGGCTGATCGGCGCCTGGCGCTCCCCCGCGGTGGCTTTCAACGCGGCCAAGCAGTATGTCGTGATCGGCGTCGGGCTGGGCTTCCTGCTGTGGTTCACCGGTTTCATGGTGATCGGCGGCGAGTGGTTCCAGATGTGGCAGTCGCGGACCTGGAACGGCCAGCAGGCGGCATTCCGCTTCTACCTGACGCTGCTGGCGGTCGGCATCTTCGTGAGCCTGAAGGACGGAGAGCTCGACTAGGCTAGTTGCTGAGCTTGATGTCGCCCGCCTTGATGATCTTGCCGAACAGCTCCGTCTCGGCCGTGATGCGATTGCGGAAGTCCGGCGGGTTGAGATAGGTCACGTAGCAGCCGCCCTTGTGCAGCTTGTCGACGATGTCGGGCGAGCGAACGGCCTCGGCGATCGCCTTGTCGAGCCTGGCGATGACCTCGGGCGAGGTGCCGGTGGGGGCGAGGATGCCGAACCAGGAATCGCCCTCCTCCTTGCGATAGCCCGCTTCGCGCAGGGTCGGGATGTCAGGGAAGTCGGGATGGCGGATGTTCGACAGCATGGCGAGGCCGATCAGCTTGCCCGCCTTCACGTGCGGCAGGCAGGTCTGGTCGAACTGCGCCTGCACCTCGCCCGCGACCAGGGCGTTGGTGGCGGGCGCGCTGCCGCGATAGGGCACGTGGGTCATCTTGATGCCGGCCTCGAGCTGCAGCATCTCGCCGAACAGGTGGGTGATAGTGGCAAGCCCCGACGAGCCGAAGTTGATCTTGCCCGGATTGGCCTTGGCGTAGGCCACGAACTCCGCGACGGTGCGGGCCGGCACCGAGGGATGGATGGCGAAGATGCCCCACGACGTCACCATGCGCGACACCGTGACGAAATCCTTGTCGGGATCGAACGGGATCGGCTGCAGGTGCCGCGTGATGCAGACCATCGCCGTGGTCGTGGTCAGGAAGGTGTGGTTGTCGGCCGGCTGGTTCTTGACGAATTCGCCGCCGATCATGCCCGAGGCGCCGGCCTTGTTGTCGAACACGATGGGCTGGCCCAGGCTCTGCGCGGCGCGATCCATGACGATGCGGGTCGAGACGTCGGAGGGCCCGCCCGGCGGGTAGGGGATCACCATGCGCAAGGGCTTGCTCGGCCATTCCTGGGCGATGGCGGGCGCTGCCGGCGCGGCGGCGGTCGCAAAAGCGCCAGCAGTGAAAGCACGGCGACGCATCAATTCTCCTCCCATCCGTTGCGCCGAGCATTCCATGGGCCATGCCGGACGACCAGTGCGCCACAAGAGATTTCGCTTGCTTGCGGAAATGACGTTGGTTATATATGAAGTATGACTGTGGTCGATCTCGACGACTCAATAGCTAGGGGCTTCGGACCGGCTGAGACCGCAAGACAGGACCAGGACTAATGGCAAAACCGGTTGCGAAATTTGCGTAATTATCCGAATTCAAGGAATTGAGCGTGCGACGGTTCGGTGATACTCGGGTTGCGTCCTTGTTCAAGGGCTATCCGCCCGGCCTGCGGCGGCAGCTGCTGGCGTTGCGCGAACTGGTGTTCGACACCGCCGCTGGGACCGCGGGTGTCGGCCGGCTCACCGAGACCCTGAAATGGGGCCAGCCGAGCTACCTTACCGAGGAGAGCGCCAGCGGCACGACGGTGCGCATCGACCGGCTGAAGTCGGGCGACGGCTATGCTGTCTACTTCCATTGCCAGAGCGGCCTTGTGGGCCAGTTTCGCGAGCTCTATCCGGATACCTTCGAGTACGAGGGCGAGCGCGCCATCCGGTTCGGGGCGACGGATCGCCTGCCGGTGCGGGCGCTGAAGCACTGCATTGCGCTCGCCTTGACCCATCATCTACGAAAGAAGGCCAAGCGTGGAGGATGAGATGGCGGGCCGGCTGAAGGACAAGGTGGCGATCGTGGTGGGCGCGGGCTCGAGCGGCCCGGGCTGGGGCAACGGCAAGTGCACCGCCGTCACCTTCGCGCGCGAGGGCGCCCGGGTGATGTGCGTCGACCTGAAGCGCGCCGCGGCCGAGGAGACGGTCGGTCTCATCGCCCAGGAAGACGGCGAGGCCTTCGCCGTCGAAGGCAATGCGGCGAAGAATGCCGACGTCAAGGCGATGGTCGACGCCTGTCTGGCGAAGTGGGGCCGCATCGACATCCTGGACAACAATGTCGGCATCGGCTCCACCGGCGGTCCGGTCGAGCTCGCCGAGGATGAATGGGACCAGGTGTTCGACGTCAACGTGAAGAGTTTCTTCCTGACCGCCAAGCACGTCATCCCGGTGATGGAGAAGCAGGGCAAGGGCGCGATCGTGAACGTGAGCTCGATCGCGTCGATCCGCTCACCGAAGGGCGTGAGCTACATCGCCTACAATGCCAGCAAGGGCGCGGTGAATTCGCTGACCCTCGCCATCGCCTCGCAATATGCCGACAAGGGCATCCGCTGCAACGCCATCCTGCCCGGCCTGATGCACACGCCGATGATCGACTTCCTGGCCGAGCAGTACGCCAGGAACGAGAAGGACCACAATCAGGCCTACGACAAGATGATCGCCATCCGCAATCGCGCCTCGCCGACCGGCAAGATGGGCACCGGCTGGGACACCGCCAACGCCGCGCTGTTCCTCGCGTCGGACGAGGCGGCTTATGTGAACGGCCACCTGCTGGTGGTCGACGGCGGCATCACGGTCCGCGCGTGACAACACGCCGAGCGGCTACTCGACTCCCAACATGGTCGCGTCGGTTTCCAGCTTGTAGGGCTTCAGGAGCTGCCGCATGTCTATGTAGGCCAATTCCGCGTCGATCATCGCCTCGCGAGACAGGCTGCCGGACATGACCTGTTTGTACTTGGTCAAATTGGCGTCAAGCGCCAGGAACATGACAAGCTGGTTGGCGGCGTCGGTGTCATTGTTCAACTTCGGGAGATTGATCAGGGCGCCGGCGGCGGCGGCCGTCGGGGCATTCGCCGTCGGCAATATGCTGCCGCCGCCGGAATTCGGAAACAGCAGGAAGATGAAATCGCGCTCGTTGTTGCCGCCAAGGAAACTGAGCAGGAAGGTCGAGACCTCGCCGGCCTTGTTGCCGGCGCCGGCATCCGCCAGCACGAAGCCGGAGCTCACCGAGGTGAGCGGATCGATCACCAGGCCAAAGTCGCCTTTGTTCACGTGCACCGCGCCGGCCGTCAGCATCCAGCTGTTGAAGGCCTGATAAGGAATCGCGCTGGCGTCGAAATAGCGGGCCTGATCGGTCTCCGGAAGGCTCGGATCGCGCGGCACAGCGGTGGTCGAGACGAAGAACCCGGGCGCCAGCGAGTCCGGCCCTTGAATGACCGGGAAGAAGTGCTCTCCGTTCGGGCCCGTCACAAGGTCGCCTGCTGCGTTCTTGCGAAACTTCGCGCCCATACCGCGCCGCATGTCGAGGCTGGGAACATTGATGGGCGGCTTCTTCGGGTCCGCATTGGGGACCTTGCGCACTTCGCTCGGCGCCCGCGACGTCAGCCCGACCCAGGCAAACTCGTTGTTGACCCCGAAATTCTGATGGGGACTGGTCGCATTGCCGAGAAAATCCAGGGCCGCGCGTGCGTTGGTGCGGTCAGGCGGTTGATGCGCTGCGCGGGCAACGATGTCGGCCTGCAGGGCGGTGTCGGGATTGCTTGCCGCATTTACGATCGCGCCGAAGCGGCCGGGGTTGGGCTCGCCGTAGCAGCGCGGCGCGCCGTCAAAATCCTCCTCGAGGCTGCAGCGGTAGGCAAGCGCGTCAAAGCCGGACGGCTGATGGCGGATCCGCCAGACCTGCACCGACTTCTTGTGATCGTTCGTCGTCCAATAGGGCGTGATGCTGAGATCCACCATCGTCTTCTCAGGGCTGCTTGCTGACGACAATCGTTTCGCCAAAACGCGATCGCCAGTAGTCGTCGACCCTGGACACGACATCCGCGTGAATCGAGACGTAGCCCAGTTCCGTCGCCTGGACTTGGCCGCGTTGGAGTCCCCAACGAAAGAAGTCCAGGGCTGCGCTGGTGCGAGAAGGCACTCTCGGCGTTGCGTACATCAACGCAAATGACGTTGCTGCTATGGGATACGCCTCTTCGCCGTCGGGGTCCGTGACGACCACGTAGAAGTCCTTTGTGCTGCTCCAGTCCGCGGCGGCCAGGGCGGCCTCGAACGCCTTTGTACCCGGAGCCGCATACCTGCCGGTCTTGTTCTGGACGAGTGCATACGCCATTTGGCTGCGTCGAGCGTATGCAAAGTCGACATAGCCGATCGAGTTCCGGGTTTGCTTCACGAAGGCCGCGACGCCGTCATTTCCCCTGCCGCCGACGCCCACGGGCCAGGGCACCGAGAGGCCCACGCCAACTTTGGCGCGCCATTCAGCGCTCACTTGCGAAAGGTAGTTGGTGAGGTTGAAGGTGGTCCCGGAGGCATCGACGCGATGAGCGACGATGATCGGTGCGGCAGGCAGCGTGATGCCGGGATTCAGTTCGGCGATCTTCGGGTCGTTCCACTTCGCCAGCTTGCCGAGATAGATGTCGGCAAGCACGGCGCCGGTCAGCCGAAGCTCGCCGGGTTTGACTCAGTCCAGGCTGACGATCGGCACGACGCCGCCCGCGACCAGCGGAAACTGGACAAACCCAAGCCGCTGCAATTCGGCGGGCTTCAACGGCGCATCCGTCGCGGCGAAGTCGACAATTCCCGACTTCAGGCTTGAAATGCCTGCCCCGGATCCAATGCGCTGATAGCTGAGGCCCTCTCCGCCCTTGGCGGCGTAGTCGGTGGACCACCTGGAGAGAAGGGGAGAGACAAAGGTCGAGCCTGCGCCTGTTATGTCGCCGGCCTGGGCTGCACCGTGCCCGAGACAGAGCATGAGCGCGCCAAACCCAACGGTCCGCAGCAGGTTCATCGCAACCTCCGCAACAGCCTGACCGGTTTAGGCCGCTTACGAGCGGGGTCGATGTGACTTTCCCCACGCCCGGCCCGGAAAAACAGACCCTTCTTGGGAGGGACTTAACAGGACATTGCGGCCGGCCCGCGGCGTAAGCCTTGAGGCGCGTTGGACTTCACGTCCAGGTTTTCTTCGGTCCCTGCATCATCGCCCGCGCGTCAGCACGAAACGCGAGACGAAGGGGCTGGTCAGGATGATCAGGAACAGGCGAAAGAGATGATGGGTCGCCACCATGGCGACTTCGACACCGAGCGCAAGGCCGATCAGGCTCATCTCGGCGAAGCCGCCGGGAGCGTAGGACAGCACCGTGGCGTCGAGGTTGAGGCCGGTCATGGCGTGGGTGACCTCGGCAAAGGCCACGGCGCAGCCGATCAGCAGCACGGCCGCCCCGATCGAGGCGCCGATCTCCTTGTGCAGCTGGTCGAGCGCGGTGCCGACGAAGCGGCAGCCGATGCCGCAGCCGACCACGACCTGCGCGGCCGCTACAAGCTCGCCGGGCGGCTTGGAACTGGTGAAGCCCGCGAGGTGGGCGATGGCGCTCATCAGCATCGGCCCCATCATGAAGGCGGCGGGCAGGCGCAGCAGGCGGCCGACAGCGGCGCCGATCAGGCCGCAGGCGATCAGCACCGCCCAGTCGCGCCAGTCGTTGTTGGCTGGATGCGGCATGGCGAGCACGCTGGTCGTGGTGCCCTGCACCAGCCGGTACCAGACCGGTATGGTGAGCACGACGGTGAGGATCCTGAGGGCATGGGCGAGCGCGATGGCGCGCTCCTGGCCGCCCATGGCGCCGCCCATGATGGTCATGTCGTTCAGTCCGCCCGGCATGGCGGCGAAGTAGCAGGTGACCTTGTCCCACATGGTGAAGGTGCGGAACCAGAGATAGGAGAGCGCGGCGCCGGTCATGGTCATGCCGGTCAGCACGCCGAGGCTCACCGCCCACTTGGCGAGCTGCTGGATAAGGTCGGGCGAGAAGCCCGACCCCAGCAGCACGCCCATGATGATCACCATGCCCTGGCGCAGCCGAACGTTCATGCCGATGCGCAGGCCTGCGAAGGCGGCGACGGTCGAGAAGACACAGGCGCCCAGCATCCAGGCCAGCGGCATCTTGAGCCAGTTGAAGACGAAGCCGCCCACCGTGCCAATGGCGATCGCCAGGAACAGCGGCCGCAGGCCCTCGTGGCCGATGATGTGCTTCTTCTCGGGCTTTGCGGGCAGCGCCTTGCTCAAGGGTCGAACTGCTCCTTGAGGATGCGCTCCTCCAGGTCGTGCTCGGGATCGAACAACAGGGTAAGGCCGATGTCGGAGGCCTCGGTCACCGTAACCTTGACGACATTGGCGATCTCCACCGAATCGGCTGCGGCGGCGACGGGCCGTTTGCGCGGATCGAGCACCATGAGCTCGACCTTGGAATGGCGGGGCAGCAGCGCGCCGCGCCAGCGCCGCGGGCGGAAGGCGTTGATCGGCGTCAGCGCCAGCAGCTCCGCGCCCAGCGGCAGGATCGGGCCATGGGCCGAGAGGTTGTAGGCGGTCGAGCCGGCCGGCGTCGCCACCAGGACGCCGTCGCAATAGAGGTCGGGCAGGCGCTTGCGGCCATCGACCGAAACGGCGATGCGCGCGGTCTGGCGGCTCGAGCGCAGCAGCGATACCTCGTTGATGGCGATCACCTCGAAAGCGCGGCCGCGCGTGTTGACGGCGACCATGCGCAGCGGATTGAGGCTCACCTTGCGCGCCTTGCGCAGGCGCTGCAGCAGGCCCGCCTCGCGATAGGTGTTCATGAGGAAGCCGATGGTGCCGAGATTCATGCCGTAGATCGGCACGCCGCGATGGATCTGGCGATGCAGCGTCTGCAGCATCAGCCCGTCGCCACCCAGCGCCACGACGATGTCGGCCTGGGCCGGCGGCACCGACCCGTAGAGCTTCTCCAGCTTGTGGCGGGCAGCGCGGGCGGCGGCAGTGGGCGCCGACGCGAAGGCCAGGCGGGGAGCGGAATTGGAGGGTGAAGCCATCGGGATGTCAGCAATGCCACTAATGCAAGTTTCGTACTATAGCCGGCCGTGAGGCCCCTGCGATAAAATCGCCCCCAACATAGGGAATGCGAGGAGGAACGCGATGGAGCTGGTTCCGCTGGGACCGGGATTTGGCGTCGAGGTCAGG
>JADHLS010000223.1 GCA_016780605.1 Reyranella sp. | reverse complement strand
AGACGAAAGCCGGCGGATAAACCACGCGGCCTGCGCTGCCCCGCAGCGCGCCCGGCTGTAGCTCGAGCGCCATGAAGGAGGGGCCGGAGAACGGCGCCTTCAGCGGACTGGCGAGTGCAGCGGAAAACCCGAAGCGCGGATAGTAGTCGCGGTGCCCCAGCACGATGACGGCCTGCCAACCCTGCGCGCACGCCTGCTCCAGCCCGGCGCGGACCAGGGCGCTGCCGATGCCGCCGCGTTGGCGCTGCGGTTGCACCGACATGGGCGCGAGCGCCAGCGCGCACACGGCGGCGCCATCGACTGTGACATCGAGCATGCTGAACAGGATGTGGCCGATTACCGACTGCTCATTGGAGACCAGCTCAACGGCAGCGAGGCCAGCGGCGCGCAGGTTTTCGACGAGCCGGGATTCGTAGGCGCCGCCAAAGGCGGCGTCGTTGAGGCGCTTGATCGCCTCGTCGTCGTCGGCTGTACGCTCGCGGATCATCATGCCGACGTGCCCTACCAGAGTCGTTTGACACCGTACGCGTCGAAGGCACGCTCATTCGAAACGAGCGTCAGATCGTCCAGCATTGCCTGGGCTATCAGCATGCGATCGAAGGGGTCCTGATGATGCCCAACAAGAGCTCCAGCACGCTGCGCGTGACGAACCGAAACCGAAAGTTCGCTGAAGCCCTCCTCGACAAGAGTCCCGGGGACATCATCTGCAACGACCGCGGCATTCGGAAGCTTGCCGATTCGGTATTTGGTTGCGATCTCCCAAGCGGACGCTGCACTCACAAAGACCTGATTCTCAACGTCATCCTCGATCGCTGTTCGCGCCCGCCGCGATAGCTTCGAGTCGGCGAACACCCACCAGAGAAGGGCGTGGGTATCAAGCAGCAGTCGCACTGCGGCCTATTCCCAAAGCTTCAATTCGTCTTCGGGAAGTGGTTCGAAAAACTCGGGGCCGATCGATCCCTTGCCCTTCAGACGTCCGAACTTGCGCTTTGGCTTCGGTGTGACAGGGACGATCTTGGCGACGGGATCCTTACCGCGCGCAAGCACGATCTCCTCCCCTGCCTCAGCCCGGGCGACGAGCTTCGACAGGTTGGTCTTGGCAGCGTGGATCGTATAGGTCGGCATGGACTCTCATTTAGCTAATGTACTTAGCTAATTCAAGGCCAGCACGCCGGCGAGGTGCCCAACGGTTCAGGAGGCTTGGCGTAGAACGCCGGCGTGTCGCTGAGCTGCACCACCGGCTTCAGATGCCGCAGGCGGCCAAACGCGCCGTCGCTCTCCATGAGATACGGGGCAAGGTCAGCCTCGGGCAGTTCGGCGATGCCCTTGTCGGGCGCCACCGTTCCGAGCCCGGCCAGCCAGTGCGCCACCTGGACCAGCGACACGCGCACCAGCCAGGAGCCGCCCTGTTCGGCGCGGCGGGCGAGCCCGATCATGGCGCCGAGCGCGCCGAGGTAGCCCGCGATGTAGTCCAGCGCCTGGACCGGCAGGTTGCGCGGCTTGGCCAGAGATCCCTGCGTGGCCGAGAGCCCGGTGACGTTCTGCACGATCGAATCGAAGCCGCGCCGGTCGGACCACGGTCCTTCATGGCCGTAGGCGCAAATGCTGACGCAGACGATGCCCGGGCGAAGTGCCGCCACCTTCTCCGGCGAGAAGCCGCGCGCCGCGAGCGTGCCGGGCCGGTACCCCTGCGTGAACACGTCGGCCTCGCGCAGCAGAGCCGTCATGGTCTCGACGCCAGCGGGTTTCGTGAGATCGACCCAGGCACAGCGCTTGCCGTGGCCGGTGTCCATCAAGAGCTCGGTCTGGTAGGGCAGGTGAGGGGCCGCGATGTGCAGCACGTCGGCGCCGTTTTCCGCCAGCACGCGGCCGCTGGTCGGTCCCGCCAGCACGCGCGTGAGGTCGAGCACGCGCACGCCGCTCAATGGCCGCGGTCCTTTAGGCAGCGGCCGCGCCGGCACCTCGCCGATCTTGACGATGTCGATCAGCGGCAGCTTGGCCACGGCGATGCCGTGCGGATGGGCGTTCCATTCCTCGCGGCTGCGCACCAGACCGCCGACGCAATTGCCGTCGGCGATCGCCTGTTCGATCGCGAGCCCGTCCCACTGCGCGACCGCCTCGGCCAGCGCCTCGCGCGTCTCGGCCTTGGCGCCGGCAATGCGCAAGGCACCGGCGCGATGATGCGGATGGTTGGTGTGCAGGAACATGACGCGGCCATCCCGTGTCGGGTAGTGGCCGGCCAGCGGATCCCACGACACTGGCCGCTTGCCGTTCTGCAGCACGTAGGTGTTGGAGCGCAGCGACGCGGCGGCGGCGTGGCGGTCGATCGTCACCGCCTGCGGCTTGCAGGTCCTGAGCCGCCACAGGTCGGAGACGGCCAAGCCCACGGCAGCCAGCGCCGCCGAGCCTGCATGCGCGATCCGCCAGGGCGTGACGAACACCGGATCGCCGCCGCCGGTGATCGACAGCGCATCGTCGGCGCGCTTGGCCCGCCCCAGCTGGCCCAGAATGTCGTAGGCAAGGTCGCTGCTCATGTCTCGGCCATGATCCTCGTCAGTGTCGCCATCAGATCCTGCGGGCAGGTGATGTGCGGATTGTGGCTGGCATCGATCTCGTAATACTTCCAGCTGCTGTCGGCCTTCGCCTTGTTGGCAAACTGGCGGAACAAGTCACCCGGCGCGCTGCGCCTGGCGTAGATATAGGCCCGCGGCAGCGGCGGCTCGCGCGAGGTGAGCCGCAACCTCTGCTCGAAGGTCTTGATCGGCTGCGAGCGCCGCTGCGGCGTTGCCCAGGCGACATCCTCGGGCGCGGTGTCGGCCGGCATCGGGTTGGGCGGGATGCGCCAACCGGCGCCTTCGCCCATCGCCTTGCCGCGCATGGCCTCTGCGACATCCGGTCCGACCAGGTCGAACAGGCTCTGCCCGTTCTCGGGCGCGAAAGCGTCGATATACACGACGCGTGAGATGCGCCGCCGCGCCTTGTCGGCCACGCCGGTCGCCACCATGCCGCCGTAGGAGTGGCCGAGCAGGGTGACGCCCTTCAGGTCTTCGCAGTCGAGGACGGCGGCCACGTCGTTGATGTGGGTGCTGAGGTCGATCTCGTGGTGGGCGAGATGGGCCCGCTCGCCGAGGCCGGTATAGGTCGGCGAGAAGAAGTCGTGGCCGGCCGCGGCAAACAGGGGCCGCAGCTTCTTCCAGGCCCAGGCGGCCGACCAGGCGCCGTGCGCCAGAACGATCGTAGCCATGCATTGCCCCTAGAAAGCTGGCGGAAGCGTTCGTTGGATGCTATTACGAATTACTCGCAATGACTTCCAAACCAACCATAGCATTGGGCGACGCCCAGGTGGGCTTTCGTGGCCGCATTCATCAACTGGTGGTGAACGGCCACGGCGCCGCCACCGGCCTGTCCGGCGCGGAGCTGGAGCGCCGGCTGCTCGAACTTGGCTTCGTCGAAGGTGCCGTCGTGGAGCTGCTGCACCAGGGCCTGTTCGGCGGCGATCCCATCGCGGTTCGCGTGGCCGACGCCACCATCGCCCTGCGGCGCCGTGAGGCCATGGCGATCCTCGTGGAGACGGTCCAGCCGGCATGAACACGAGTACGTCGGTCGTAGCGCTGGTCGGCAATCCAAACTGCGGCAAGACGGCCCTGTTCAACGCCCTCACCGGCAGCCGGCAGAAGGTCGCGAACTATCCGGGCGTCACGGTCGAGAAGAAGGTCGGCCCGCTGACGACACCGGCGGGGCGGTCGATCCAGGTGGTCGATCTGCCCGGCACCTATTCGCTGCGCGCCCGCTCGCCCGACGAGGAGATCACGCGCGACGTCGTGCTGGGCCGGCTGCAGACCGAGGTCGTGCCCGACCTGATCGTCTGCGTCGCCGATGCCTCGAACCTGCGGCTGGCGCTGAGACTGGCACTCGAGCTGAAGCGGGTCGGCCGGCCGGTGATGCTGTCGCTCAACATGATGGACATCGCCCGCAAGCGCGGCATCGAGATCGACGTCGATCGGCTGTCTCGCGAGCTCGGCCTGCCCGTCGTGGAATCGGTGGCCGTACGACGCGGCGGCACCGACGCGCTGCTGGCCGAGATCGATCGCCGGCTCGACAAGGCGACCGCGGTGGGCGAGTCCAACTGGCATCCGCCCGACGCCGGCGCGCTGCGCGTCGGCCAGCGCGAGGCCGATCGGCTGCTGGCGGCCGCGGTGCGCGGCCCCGGCCAGCGCGACACGCTGACCGCGCGGGTCGACTCCGTGCTGCTGCATCCCGTGATCGGGCTCGTCGTGCTGCTGGTGATCCTGTTCGTGATGTTCCAGGCGGTATTTGCCTGGGCGCGCCCGGCGATGGAGCTGATCCAGGCCGGCTTCGATTGGCTGGGCGCCCAGGTCGGCGAGGCGCCGCTGCCCGATCTGTTGCAGAGCTTCCTCAAGGACGGCCTGATCAGCGGCGTCGGCGCCGTCATCGTCTTCCTGCCGCAGATCGTCATCCTGTTCTTCTTCATCCTCGTGCTCGAGGACCTGGGCTACATGGCGCGCGCGGCGTTCCTGATGGATCGGATCATGGGCGGCGCGGGGCTGCACGGTCGTGCCTTCATCCCGCTCCTGTCGTCCTTCGCCTGCGCCATCCCCGGCATCATGTCGACCCGCGTCATCGACGACCGGCGCGACCGGCTCACCACCATCCTGGTGGCGCCGCTGATGACCTGCTCGGCGCGCATCCCGGTCTATACCCTGATCATCGGCGCCTTCATCCCCGATCGCGAGGTATGGGGCTTCGCCGGCCTGCAGGGCCTGGTGATGTTCGGCCTCTACGCCATCGGCATCGCCGGCGCGCTCGCCGTGTCGTTCGTGGTGAAGCGCATCATCTGGCGCGACCGGCCGGGCGAGCCCTTCATGCTGGAGCTGCCCGACTACAAGATGCCGCGCGCCCGCAGTCTCGCGATCGGCCTGTGGACGCGGGCCATGATGTTCCTCAAGCGCGCCGGCACGACCATCGCCTCGATGATGGTGCTGATCTGGGTGCTCGCGTCCTTCCCGCGGCCGCCGGCCGGCGCCACCGAGCCTGCGATAACCTACAGCCTCGCCGCCTGGATCGGCTCGGCGATCCAGCCGCTCACCGCGCCGCTTGGCTTCAACTGGCAGATCAACGTCGCGCTGATCCCGGGCATGGCGGCGCGCGAGGTGGCAGTCGGCTCGCTCGGCACCATCTATGCCATCGCCGGCGGCAAGGAGGCAGCCGACCAGATCGGACAGGCGCTGGTCGCCCATTGGAGCCTCGGCACTGCGCTGGCACTGCTCGCCTGGTACGTGTTCGCGCCGCAATGCGCCTCGACGCTCGCCGTCATCCGTCGCGAGACCGGCGGCTGGAAATGGATGTGGGTCACCTTCGCCTACATGCTGGCGCTGGCCTATGCCGCGTCGCTTGCCACCTACCAGATCGCCCGCGCCCTTGGTGCCGGCTGATTGGGGTGCGGGCTGAGTTACTTCACCCCCACGTCATAGAGCTCGATCGCCCGCCGCGGATCCGGCGGCAGCGAGCGCCATTCCGCGGGGTCGACCATCGTGCCGTGCGCACGCACCCAGCGTTCGAAGTCGCGGGTGCGCCGGTTGGTCGCCAGCGCCACGTAGCGCACCTCGCCGCGTTCGACCGCGCGCGCGAAGGCCTCGACGCTCATCGCCGGGTCGTTGCCGAAGAAGCCACCGAACGCCATCACCGGCTGGCCGGTGCGGATGATGACCGGTGCGGCAAGCAAGGCATTGGGCGTGGCCAGCAGGAAGCGCGCGCCGCCACGATGTGCCTGCAGGAAGGCGATCAGCTTGGGATCGTCGGTCAACGCCGGCCAGTTGCGCGACAGCAGCGGGCCGCGCCCGTCGTTCATGCCGAGCCATCTCGGCAGGCTGGCCGACGGCAAAGAGAGGTTGCCGGGTGCGAAGACCGCGCTCAGCGCCCACAGCCCGGGCAGGATCATCAGCGCGACACCGCCGATCACGGCCGGCGGCCGCTTGCCGCGCCAGAAGGCGGCGATGCCGGCCAGCAGCGCCACCGCCGGGAAGCCCATCCAGATCGACGCCCAGCCCAGCGTGGCGCCGGCGAGGTAGGCTTGCCATAGCGCGGTGAGGCCGACGCCCACGGCGAGATAGGCCGAGCCGCGCCGCCACAATTCGAAGCAGCCGATCCCGGCCAGCGCCGCCAGTGGTGGCCCCAAGGTCGCGAGGTAATAGGCATGGAAGATGCCGCCCGCCGCGCTGTAGACCACGGCGTAGGCGAGCGCCCACACGCTCCATATCGCCACGATGGCAGGGCGGCGTCGCCGGGCGAACACCGCGCCCAGCACCGCGAGCGGCAGCATCCAGGCGAACTGCATGGCAAGCCGCGGCGCGGCGAGCCGCAGCGGACCGATCGGCACGTTGTCGTAGGCGGCGAGGCCCGCCGCCCCGATCGGGGTCGGCGGCGCATCGCGCACGAAGCGTTCCAGCCCGTTGTGCTTCACGATCAGCTCGAGCATGGAGTTGTCGTTGCTGCTGCCGACATAGGGACGGCTGGCCTTGGGCGTGAGATCGAAGGCGACGGCCCAGGACAGCGACACCACGGCGAGCGTGACGCCCGCCGCCATCATCCACAGCAGGCGCCGCCCCCAATCGAGTGAACCCGCGAGCAGCCAGGCCACCAGCAGGGCGGGACCGCAGACCAGCGCGGCCAACATCTTGGTGTTGAAGGCGATACCCAGCAGCGCCATCGCCACCACCAGCGACAGCCCGCGGCCGCGCAGCGCCACCGTCGCCGCCAGCAGCAGGAAGAACACCAGCCAGGCGTCGGTGTTGTTCGACCGGTCGACGGCGACGCCGATCGGCATGATCGCCAGCAGCAGCGCCGCCACGATGGCGGCCGGCGCGCCGAGCGGCCGCACAAGTCGGTAGAGCAGCGCCACCGAGGCGATGCCAGCCAGCGCCTGCGGCAGATGGATCGACCAGCCGCTGTAGCCCAGCAGCTTGGCGAACATGGTCTGGATCCAGAAGGCGACCGGCGGCTTGTCGAGGGAGATGAAGCCCGCCGGATCGAAGGCGTTGTAGAAGAAGAGCCAGGCGCCCTGCAGCATGCTGCGCACGCCGGCGGCGTAGTAGGGGGTGCCGAACCCGTTGTCGCCGAGCCGCACCAGCCGCAGGACGGTCGCGAGCGCCAGCACCGCGGCGAAGGCCGCCCATTCGATGCGTCGTCTGTTCGTCCGGTCCGCCAATCGCCTCCCCTGAGGGACTTACGCAGGATAGAGCAGGGCCATCCCGCGGCGAGCCGGAAACTTTTCCTCAGCCCGGCAGCGGCCCGCGGAAGACGAAGAAGGCGCCGGCGCAGATGAAGGCGAAGCCCACGAGGTGGTTCAAGGTGATGCGCTCGCCGAGATAGAGCACCGAGAACAGGGCGAACACGGTGAGCGTGATCACCTCCTGCATGGTCTTGAGCTCGGCCGCCGAATAGACGGTGTGGCCCCAGCGGTTGGCGGGTACGGCGAAGCAGTACTCGATGAAGGCGATGCCCCAGCTCGCGATCACCACGAGCCACAACGGCCGATCGGTGAACTTCAGGTGCCCGTACCAGGCGAAGGTCATGAAGACGTTGGAGAACAGCAGCAGGACGATGGGGGCGACGGCCGGGGGCAGCCAGGTCATGGGCAAACTACTCCGCTTTGATACCGAGTTTCTTGATCAGGGGGACGACCAGCTTCTCCTCCTGGTCGAGCATGGCCGCAAGCTCCTGCGGCGTGCTGGATCTGGTCTCCGCGGTGAGGTCGGCGAACTTCCGGATCACGGCCGGATCGCTGAGCGTCGTCACCATGGCGGCGTTGAGCCTGGCCAGGATTTCGGGCGGCAGTTTGGCCGGAGCGAACAGGCCCGTGTAGGTCGAGAAGGTGAAGGTCTCGAGGCCGGTGACGCCCGATTCCTTCATG
>JADHLS010000222.1 GCA_016780605.1 Reyranella sp. | reverse complement strand
AGACGCTCAAGCCGCACGAGGGCCCGCAGGGCGTGCACCTGCCGGGCGCCTGCTGGTTGGTGACGGCGAACGCCGGTTGATGGAGCACCTCTCGACCTTCCCGCTGCCGCCGGTGACGCTGGTGCTGGGCGGCGCGCGCTCGGGCAAGAGCACCCATGCCGAGAAGCTCGCCACCGCCACGCTGTTCGGCGGCGTGGCGCGGCCCGCGGTCTACATCGCCACCGCCCAGGCGGGCGATGTCGAGATGGCGACGCGCATCATGGCCCATCGCGCGCGCCGCGGCTCGGCATGGACCACCATCGAGGAGCCGTTGAAGCTTGCCGAGGCGCTGGAAGCCGCCGCCGGGCATGGCCAGCCGGTGCTGGTCGATTGCCTGACGCTCTGGCTCTCCAACCTGATGCATGCCGGCGCCGATCTCGACGAGGCGGCCGACGACGTGGTGCGGACGCTCGACGGGCTCGGGCCCCCGGTGGTGTTCGTCAGCAACGAGGTTGGCCTCGGCCTGGTGCCCGAAACCCCGCTCGGCCGCGCCTTCCGCGACGCCCAGGGCCGGCTCAACATGCGCATGGCCGAGCGCGCCGACCGGGTGATCCTGATGGCGGCCGGCCTGCCGCTGGTGATGAAGGACCGGCCGGCCCCCCGGAATACCTAGAAGACCAGTTAGTGTCCTTCCTGAGACAAAGGCGCCAACCACCTGAAATTGGCCCAAAAATGTGCTATGCTTCTGGTTGTTGTGGCCGCCAAGGCGCTCCCCGGCGCTGGCCACAGACCAAGGAGCAGAACATGAAGCTCGATCGCCGAACCGTGCTGGGCGGGGCCGCCGCCCTGCTCGCCGCCCCGATCATGACCACGCCCGCGCGGGCCGACGCCAGGCGTCAGGCGCTGGTCGATTCCTCGCTGGAATCCGCGCGCAAGATCCTCACCGGCAAGGACTATCCCGATGCCGCCAAGTACATCGAAGGCGCGCGCGGCGTGCTGATCGTGCCCGAGCTGGTCCAGGGCGGGCTGATCTTCGGCCTGGCCGGCGGTCGCGGCACGCTGATGGCGCGCACGCAGCCCAAGGACTGGAGCCCGCCCGCCTTCTACGCCATGGGCTCGGGCAGCGTCGGCCTGCAGATCGGCGCCAAGGTCTCGGAGGTCGTGTTCATCATCAAGACCGAGAAGGGCCTGCAGGCCATCCTCGACCACAAGTTCAAGTTCGGCGCCGAGGCGGGCGTGGCGCTGGCCGTCATCGGCATCGGCGTCGAGGGCGCCACGACCGCCGCGGGCGGCGCCGACATCATCGCCTTCGCAAGCTCGCTCGGCCTGTTCGCCGGCGCCTCGCTCGAAGGCTCCTTCATCGATCCCGACAACGACTGGAACGCGCTCTACTACGGCAGCAACAACGCGAATACGCGAACCATCGTGATGGACCGCCGGTTCACCAATCCCGGCGCCGAGCCGATCCGCCAGTTCATGGCGAAGTGGTAGCTGGCAGGCCCGCGAGAAAGCGCCAGCTGACGGCGATGCTGGCGAGCGGGTCGACTGACGTGTCCTGCTCGACGAAGAGATGCTTCGCCCCCGCCGCCAGCGCGGCCCTAACGATCCGCTCCATTGGCAGGATGCCCGCGCCCAGCTCCACCGTCGCACCGTCGGCGCCCAGGTCTTTCAGGTGCACGAGCATCACTCTGTCCCGGCTTTCCGCGAGATAGCGAACCGGATCGAGGCCCGCCTTGGCCAGCCAATAGACGTCGAGCTCGAGCTTGACGTCCTGCGGATCGGTTTCGGCGAGCAGCAGGTCGAACGGCGTGGCGCCGCCGGCGAAGGCCGAGAACTCGTAATCGTGGTTGTGGTAGGCGAGCGTGTAGCCGCGGTTGCGCATGGTGCGGCCGGCCCAATTCAAAGTTCGGCAGACCCGTTTCCAGTCGGCCGCCGTGCGGCGTTCGCGGGCGTCGACGAACGGACAGACCAGGAAGCTCGCGTCGAACAGCCGGGCCTCGTCGAGCACGCCGTCGAGATCGTCGCGCAGGCTTTCGTAGCCGGCATGCATCGAGGGCACGCTGAGCCCGTGCTGCATCAGCTTCTCGCGCAACACGCCGGCGCTCACGCCGGCGAACCCGGCGAGCTCGACCTCGCGATAGCCGACCTCGGCGATCCGGCGCAGCGTGCCGTCGAGATCGGCGGCGAGCGCATCGCGCACCGTGAAGAGCTGCAAGCCGGGACGCCATGACGACGGCTGCGGCCGGCCGGGACAGGCAGACCCACGGCCATCAGCAGAGGCAGCAGGGTCCGCCGGCGCATCGTCTCACCGCGCGAGCCTGGCCAGCTTCGCCCAGTCGACGGGCTCGGCGACCACGAAGCCCGCGAGGGCGCGCGGCGACCAGGCGGCGATCGCCGCCGCCCCGCGCTTGTTGTAGCGGCAGTCGATGGCGGTGCCGCCGAGCCGTCGCGCCAGCTGCTCGGCGTAACGCTCGGCTTCGCGCCAGTCGAGATCGGGCTCGATCGGCACCATGACGTGCAGCTCGGATCCGCCCGTGAGCAGGGCCCAGCTCTCCAGCCCCTCGGTCTTGAGCAGCGTGCGCAGGCGCTCGGCCGTGTCGACCGCCTTCTTGAGGTCCTTCGCCGGCAGGGCGAACACCAGCTGGTCGGGCCGCTCGGGATCGTCGATCGTGGCGTTCACCGCCGAAAGCTCGACGACCCCGCGCTCGGCCAGCGCCAGAAGCCCCTCGACGCTGTCGATCCAGACGCGGCCCTCCTTGTCCGCGTGCACGGCCTTCGGCAGGTCAGCGGCCGCGATCTTTCGATCGAGCACCAGCGGCCGGCGCGCCAGATACGCGAGCGCCTTCTTTCCCACCTTCTTCCAGTGCGCCGTGAGCGCGGCCGCGGTTGGCGCGCTGATGCTGGCGCCGGGCAGGGTCTGCTTCAGCGTGGCGATGCCGTCCCACGGATCGTGCTCGAGGAAGGAGAGACGGTTGGGCAGGTTGAGCAGGGTGAAATGGTTGGAGCGGATGTTCTCGCCGAGCTCGTCCCAGCCCAGCGGCACCGACACCGGCGCGCCATCGCGGGCCCGCGTCGAGTAGGCGCCGATCGCCGTCGCGCCCAGGCCATTGCGCAGATAGTCGACATAGATGCGGCCGCGCCGGCCGCTCTTGGCCATGTTGTCGGTGTAGAGGTCGGGCCGGTCCGCCGCCATCGCCGAGGCGATCGATTGGGTGAACGCCTTCACGGTATCCCAGTCGGCGCTCGGGGTCAGGGGAAACACCACGTGCAGGCCCTTGCCGCCGGTCGTCTTCACGAAGCTCGCGAGCTTCGCGGCGGCCAGGCGCCGGCGCACGTCGTGCGCGGCGTCGATCACGCGCTGCCACGGCACGTTGTCGCCGGGATCGAGATCGATGGTGACGCGATCGGGCAGCTCGGGCCGCTTCGCCATCGCGCCCCACGGATGGATCTCCAGCACGCTCGCCTGGACGAGCTCGAGCAGGCCGCCGAGATCGTCGATCACCAGCATGGGCTGCTCGTCGCCCGGCACCGGCACGCGGCGCACGGCATCGCTCAGCCCGGCCCAGGCGTGCTTCTGGAAGAAGCCCTTCTCGGTCACGCCCTCGGGATGGCGCAGCAGGCTGAGCGGCCGGCCGACGACATGTGGCAGGATCCAGTCGGCGATCTCGGCATAGAACTCGGCCAGCCCCTGCTTGGTGATGCCCTGCTCGGGCCACAGCAGCCGCCCGGGATTGGTGAGGCGGACGGGCAGACTGTCATTAAGGGAGCGCGGGCCTCCGGCCCGCTCATGATGCGGGCTGGAGGCCCACGCTCCCTTACTCGTGACAGCGCCTTCCACCAACTCCCGGAACACCGCATGCCGGATCAGCCCGCCGCCGGTGCGGCCGCGATACTCGATCTCGGCCGACAGCACCGGCTCGACCCAGCGCACGCCTTTGGGGATCGCCGTCTCGTCCTTGAGCGGCGCGGTCCTGGAGCGCAGCGGGTCGAGCCGTTGCCACAGCTCGCGCGCGCTCGCCTGGGTGAAGCCCGAGCCGCAATGGCCGACCGGCACCAGCGCCTTGCCGGCATACTCGCCCAGCACCAGCGCGCCCACGGCCTTGGGGTCGACGGTCGAGGGAATGAATCCCGCGATCACGAAGCTGTCGCTCTCGCTCGACTTCACCTTCAGCCAGCTCTTCACCCGGCCCGAGCGATAGGGCTGCGCGGCCTGCTTGGAGATGATGCCTTCGAGACCAAGCCGGCTCGCATGCTTGAACACCGCATCGCCGTCGCCTTCGATGTGATCGCTGTAGCGGATGCGGGCGTTCTCGCCGAGCTCTCCCAGCAGCTCGCTGAGCGCCTGCTTGCGTGCACTGAGCGGCGCCTCGCGCAGGTCGTAGCCGTCGAGATAGAGCAGGTCGAAGGCATAGTAGAGCATGTCGCCGCCGCCGCTCTTCAGCGCCTCGACCAGCATGGCGAAGCTCGCGACGCCGGCCGCCGTCTGCACTAGCACCTCGCCGTCGATGATCGCGAGCTTGGCGGGGACGTCGGCGAAGGCGTGCGCGATCGTGGGGAAGCGCTCCGTCCAGTCCAGCCCCTGCCGGCTGAACAGCTTTACGCGGCCGTTCTCCAGGTGGGCCTGCAGGCGATAGCCGTCATGCTTGATCTCGTGCAGCCAGCCCGCGCCCGACGGCGCGGTCTCGGCCGCCGTTGCGAGGCAAGGCTCGATGTAGCCCGGCATCGGCGCCGCCTTCGCTTTACCGATCTTGGCCGCATCGACGGGCGACTTGCGCCGGCGGGTCTTCTTCCTGGACTCCGTGATCTCCCCCTGACCGGAGGACCACATGCGGTCCTTCTCGCGCGCGATCGCCTCGAGGCTGCGCCCCGTGGCGGCCGAGTTGGGCTTCTCCGTCGTGATGTCGGGCGCGCCAGCCGGCCGCGCCGCCTCGTCGTCCGACTTGAACAGCAACCAGTTCTCGTTCTTCTCGCGCGGCTTCGGTTTCATGCGCACGAGATGCCACTGGCCTTTCAGCTTCTTGCCGTTCAGCTGGAACTTGAGATGCCCCTTCTTGTAGCCGAAGGCGGGATCGAACTCGGGCGTCCATGTGCCCTCGTCCCAGATCATCACCGTGCCGCTGCCGTACTGGCCTTCGGGGATCACGCCCTCGAAGCCGCCATAGTCCAGCGGATGGTCCTCGGTCGCCACCGCCAGCCGCTTCTTGCCGGCAACCAGGCTCGGCCCCTCCGGCACCGCCCAGCTCTTCAGGACACCGTCCATCTCCAGCCGGAAGTCGTAGTGCAGCCGCCGCGCCGCGTGCTTCTGGATCACGTAGGAATTGCCGCCCGCGCCCGCGGCCTTCTTGCCGGGCGGCTCCGGCGTCCGCGAGAAGTCGCGCTTGGCGTTATAGGTGTCGAGCGACCTGGCCACGATCTAAGCCTATCAGACTTTACCGTCATCCCGACCGGAGCCGAGCGCAGCGAGGCGGAGTGGAGGGACCTTTTTTGTGTGGCTGCGTCGGCAAAAACAGGTCCCTCGACTGCGCTGCGCTCCGCTCGGGATGACGGGAGAACCGGTGACAGCCACATCAGCCGCATGCCAGCATCGAGGGAACATCGTCACTCGGAGCCACCCCATGTGCCGCAACATCAAGAACCTCTACAACTTCAAGCCGCCCGCCACCGACGACGAGATCCAAGCCTCGTCGCTGCAGTTCGTGCGCAAGCTCTCGGGCTTCAACCGCCCGTCCAAGGCCAACGAGGAAGCCTTCAACCGCGCCGTCGCCGAGGTGGCCCATGCCGCCCGGCATCTGATCGAGTCGCTGGTGACGACGGCGCCGCCGCGCGACCGCGAGATCGAAGCGGCGAAAGCGCGCGCCCGCTCTCAGATTCGCTTTGCGGTGAGATAGAGACCGGGGCGGGTAGTGTAAGCTCGGCAGGTCTATGACAAATCCCCTCGAAGCCGAAATCGCCGATCTGTCGGCCGTCGACGCGCACGGCCTGGTCGCTGCCGTTTCCTACGGAACATGGCGCGACGCCCCCGGCTATCCCACCATTCCGGCCACCTACGGCAGCACCTCGGACGCCTTCAAGTGGGGCGGCGCCACGCCGGGCACGACGGCCACCATCACCTACTGGTACGACACGGCATCGGGCTGGACGGACGCCGAGAAGCAGGCCTTCGACGGGGCGTTCGGCCTGTGGACGGCCGTCGCCAACGTCACCATCGGCCTGGCCACCAGCGCCGCAACCGCCGACTTCGACATCATACGGACGAGCCACGGCGGCGCCGACTGGAACAACGCGAGCTTCACCCATCCCGCGGTGGGCAGCAGCACGCTCGGCCTGCTGCCGGCCAGCACCGACAACCGCATCCAGATCGACACCAATTATACCGGGCCCATCACCGACCTCGCGGCAAACTACGGTTACGCGGTCAACACGATGGTCCATGAGCTCGGCCACATGCTGGGCCTGGGGCATGGCGGGCCCTACGACGGCGGTGTCAACGCGATGACGCAGCAGTTCGGGCCGTACGACACGCGGCTGTGGACGCTGATGTCGTATATCGGGCCGGAGGAGCCTGCCGCCTACAGCAACGACTATCCGGTGACCGGCACGGAGTGGAACAACTATCTGCCGCTGACGCCGATGCCGCTCGACATCCTGGCGGTGCAGCGGCTCTACGGCGTGGCGACCAGCGGGCCGCTGACCGGCGGCGACCACACGTTCGGCTTCAACTCCAATATCCAGGGGCCGATCGGCAAGTACTTCAACTTCGACGTCAACCAGCATCCGATCGTCACGATCTGGGAGAACGGCCACAACAACACGCTCGATCTGTCGAAGTACTCCACCGATTCCGTGATCGATCTTCATCCCGGCGCCTTCTCGAGCGCCGGGGGCATGAAGAACAATATCGGCATCGCCTTCGGCACGGTCATCGAGACCGCCATCGGCGGCAGCGGCAACGACAAGATCTACGCCTCCGACGTCGACTCCCACCTGATTGGCGGCGCCGGCAGCGACCTGCTGGTCGGCGGCGCCGGCAACGACATCCTGACCGGCGGGCCAGGTCCCGACGTCATCGATGGCGGCGGCGGCCTCAACATCGCGCGCGACACGCTCGCCAACATGGACGGCGATACCATCTTCCATTTCGGGCAGAGCACCACCATCGACGTCACCGGCTCCCTGATCGGCCGCGATCATCTGAAGATCATGGCCGATGCCGACGGCAATACGACCCTCGGTATGGGCGACAGCGAGATCCTGCTGATCGGCTCCTTCAGCGGCGGCGATTTCATGGCCGTCGCCCGCAACAACGGCCCGGTGATGCATACCGACGTGAGCTACGAGCCCTACCTGCCGCGCCTGGTCGAAGGCGTCGCCGTGGCGCCCGGTGCGGTGAACGGCGTCGCCAACCAGCCGTTCCTGACCGGCGACAACACCGTGCACTTCTCGGTCAGCCTGCTGGCCGCGATCGCTGCCTTCAACGACTCGCTGGGCTACTACGAGGTGGGCACCGACGGGAAGATCAAGGGTGTCGACATGCTGTTCGCCAACACTCACAACCCGGGTACGACGACCGTCACCCTGGCGACGCCGGGCAGCGGCGAGCAGATCGGCTTCTTCCTCATCCAGAACGGCTTCAACCAGTTCGGCGACCTCGGCCACAACCTCGCCTTCGTGGCCCAGGGTGGCGGCGCGCCCAGCGCCAATGGCGGCGGTCCGGTCTTCCTGCAGAGCGCGACGCTCGGCATCCTGAACGGCGCCACGGTCTTCCACTCCTTCGCCAACCTCAATCCCGACGGCGCCCACGTCCTCTCCGGCGTGGCGCCCGGCGGCCACGACCTGCAGATGGGGTTCGAGGACCTCCCGCGCGCCACCGGCGACAACGATTTCCAGGACGTGGTGATTAACATCCACACCGACAGGGACGGCGTGCTGGTGTTGTAGTTTTTCATTGCCGGGAGCGCGCCACTCCAGTGGCGCTCATTCGGTG
>JADHLS010000221.1 GCA_016780605.1 Reyranella sp. | reverse complement strand
CTCACATGCTTAAGACCTTTGCCATCAAGGAGGAGAAGCAATGAACGTCAAGGGTCAGGCCGCCATCGTCACCGGCGGCGCATCGGGTCTGGGCGGCGCGACCGCAAGCGCGCTCGCCGCCGCCGGCGCCAAGGTTGCGATCTTCGACCTGCAGGATGAGCTGGGGAGCGCGAAGGCCAAGGAGATTGGCGGCCTGTACGTCAAGACCAACGTCTCGGACGCGGCCAACACCGAAGCCTCGGTCAAGACCGTGGTCGAGAAGCTCGGCGCCCCGCGCGTGGTCGTGAATTGCGCCGGCATCGGCCGCGCCGCCCGCACCATCTCCAAGTCGGGTCCCCATGACCTGCAGATGTTCTCCCAGGTGATCCAGGTCAACCTGATCGGCACCTTCAACGTCATTCGCCTCGCTTCCTGGGCGATGAGCCAGGCCGAGCCGCTGGAGGATGGCGAGCGCGGCGTCATCATCAACACCGCCTCGGTGGCGGCGTTCGACGGCCAGATCGGCCAGGCCGCCTACTCGGCCTCCAAGGGCGGCGTCGTCGGCATGACGTTGCCGATCGCGCGCGACCTTTCCAGCATGGGCATCCGCGTCTGCACCATCGCCCCCGGCCTGTTCCTGACGCCGATGATGATGGGCCTGTCGGCCGAGGCGCAGAAGAGCCTGGGCGCGCAGGTGCCGTTCCCGCCGCGGCTGGGCGATCCCAAGGAGTACGCCCAGCTCGCCATGAGCATCGTCGAGAACCATATGCTGAACGGCGAGACCATCCGCCTCGATGGCGCCATCCGCATGGCGCCGAGGTAAGGCCGTGCGGCTGCCGAGGATCGCGACCACGATGGCGCTGCTCGTGCTGCTGGCGCAGCCGGCGCTGGCCGAGCCGCGCTGGCTCGCCTGCAAGTACACAGACACCAGCGGCAAACCGCAGACATTCTCGATGGTGTTCGACGACCTACGCGGCACGGCGGCGATATTGGACAATGGCGGCCTGATCGAAGGCACCGGCACCACCATAAACTTCCAGTCGCTGCGCACGCGCTTCCCGGCGTTCAACCTCACCTACAACAGGAACGACGGCGCGCTCGCCGTGTCAGCGACCGGCGGCCTGGGCGGTATCCTGACCGGCGAATGCCGGCGCAGCCCGCCGCCGCCGGGCGCGCCGCAACTGACGCAGTAGGATTCTTTACGTCGGGCCGGTCGGCAGGCCGAGGTCGGCGTTGCGCTCGCAGCGCAGGTCGGCGACGCCGTTCTCCAGCGACTGCTGGCCGGGAGTCGTCTGACCGCTGCAGGTGAAGCGGATGCGCAGCACCTTGGGATTGCGATCCTGGTTGCCGAAGATGTAGGCCATCGCCGGCACTTGGCAGCGTGTCGAGTTCACGCCGCAGATGTCGCGCACCTGCTGGGTGACGTCGACCGTCGAGCTGGAACTGCCGGTGCCCCAGGTCGCCTCGAGGATGGTGATGGTGCGCGGCACCACCTGCGGACCGGCGACGCAATCCATCCGCGCCTTGAGGCTCGAGATCACGACTTCCGACAGCACGAAGCGCTGCGGCTGGCAGGTCCAGATCACGGTCAGCCGCTTGTTCATGTCCGGCCGCTGGTCGCCGTAGTTGGCGGCGTTGGCGAACACATCGCAGGGATAGCCGTTGGGGCAGGTCACTCTGCCGGTGACGTCGGCGGAGAGCCCGTCCTGGGGCAGGCCCCAGTAGGCCCGCTGCAGCGCGGCGGTCGAGTTGACCGTCGGCGGCCCGCCACAGGACACGGTCGTCACCAAGCACACGATCGCAAGACCAAGAACACGGGCCAGAGTCATGGCTCCCCCAAAATGAGCCGGCCAACCTATCGATTGGAAGTCGCGTCGGCAATGCAATTACTATGTCAAAAGTAACATTCGGGCAACCGATGTCATGGCTTGATGATGAGCTCGTCGAAGTAAGTGACGCTGTCGGCCTTGGTCCACAGGGCAACGTGGCCGGGCCTCGCAAAGGTGGAGTCGGTCGCGCTGTACAGGCTCTTGCCGTTGAACAAGACCTCGAAGCGGTTGCCGCGCACGTCGAGGCCGAGCTGGTGCCAGATGCCCGACGGTACCTTCACATCGGCGCCGGCGAACTGGATGCGCTTGCCGGCGACCACGCGGTAGAGCCGGACATTGTCTTCCAGCGCATTGGCGCGCACGACGTAGTAGTTGTTGGCATCGCTGAGACGCAGCGCGATGCCGGCCGCGCGGTCGACTTCGCCCGATACCGCCTTGAAGCGGACGGTGACCATCGCGTCCTTCGCGGTCTGATCGAAGATCGCCAGCGGAAAGCGATAGTCGGTGCGATCGGCGCTGGTCTGGGCCAGCGCCTTGGGACCGACCGGCGCGGTCTTGTCCTCGATCACGCTCCACTTCACCGGACCGCCGCCGCCGGTCAGGCCGGTGATGACGCCGGGCGGAAGCTGGCCCACGGGCACGTCCTCGAAGTCGAAACGGACCGTCGGCCCCTCGGCGCCGGCGCGCGTCGCTCTCGCTGCGACCGCCAGCGAGGTCATGGCGAGGATGGAACGTCTCCGCTGCTTGCCGGGCATTGTCGTCCTCCTTGAATTGATGGCAGGGCCGTTCAGTTCTCGATCCGATAGAGCGCCGCGCGATGGCTCGCCGGCAGGAAGGCGACCAGGGAGTCGCCGGTCGGCGGGAAGGCGGTGGTGTGCGCGCCCTTCTCGGTGGCGACTGTGCCGAGGCTCTTCATCGTCGTGGTGTCGAACACATCGACCACGCCGGGATCGCCGACCGCGACATAGAGCTGGCGGCGCACGGGGTTGAACCAGACGACGTCGGGCACGCCCGAAAGCTTGCCCGCATTGAGCACTTTGCCCGTGCCGGCATCGAGCGTGACCAGCACTCCGGCGTCGCAGGCGCAGAACAGGCGGCGGGTTACCGGATCGAAGTCCAGGCCATGGGCGCCGTCGGCCGGGATCGCCATGGTGCGCGCAATCCGGTCCGGCTGGCACGCATCGACGACCACGATCTGCGAGGGCTGCATGATGTTGACATAGAAGAGCTGGGCCTCGGCATCGAAAACCGTCCAGCGGGTCCGGCCCGGCACCTCGATCGAGGAGCGCATCGTCTGCGCATCAAGGTCGACCATGGAGAGCGTATAGGAAAGCGGCACCGCGGGATCGCCGACGTTGGCGGCGAGCAGCAGATGTCGCTGGGCATCGTACGCCAGGCCATTGGGCCGCAGGCCGACGGCGATCTTGGTTACCTTCGGGTCAGGCCCGGGGGCGAACATGCCGATCGTGTTCTCGCCGCGGTTGGAAGTGAAGACGAGCTGGCTCTCGTCGCTCACCAGCGCGCCCGCCACGGCAGTGAGGCCGGGGATCGAGTACAGATGCTTGGCGGTCGCCGGATCGAGCACGTCGATGGTGCTGTTGGCGGTGTGGGCGACATAGACGTGGCCGGTGGCGGCATGGACCGCGGCGTGATCGAAGCCGCTGCTGCCCTTGTTTGGCGGCAGTGCAATGTGGCTGCACAGGCGGAGCGGTGGGCTCGTCATGGTCAGCTGGTCTTGGGCCAGTTGCGTGTCTCGCCGACAGAGTGCCGGCACCAGGTGTAGAGCGCGTCGTACATGACCATGCCGTGCTTCAGCATTTCATGATCGTCCTGGTAGAGGTGGCTGAGCCCCTGCGAGATCGCGAGCAGGCCAGGCGACTGCGGCGTGAGCTCGGGCCGCGACGTGTCGGCGCCGCGCACGATGTCGGCGAGCTTGGCGAGCCCCGGGGCGTCGAGCTTGTACTCGGCGATGAAGGCATCGAAGCTGCATTTGTCGCCGACATGGCCGAACTTCACGCCCGGGATGTCGTAAGGCGTGGCGCCGGTTTTCTCGGCCGTCGCCAGCACTTGGTCGGCCGGCACATAGAGGAACTCCGGCTGCTTCTCGATGAAGCGCTGGATCAGCCACGGGCAGGCAATGCGGTCGATCTTCGGCCGCTCACGAGTGACCCACTTCATGACCCATCTCCTTTCATGAGATCTCCCTCCTTGAGTGGCCCTTCCTTCAGGGGCTCGGTGGGATGGCCGTCGGCGCGCCAGCTGCCGAGGCCGCCGGCGACCGCGACGGCATCGATGCCGCGCTCGCGCAGCTTGGCGGCGGCGTCGCTGCCGATCTCGAAGCCCCAGGCGCAGTAGACCAGGGCCTTGGCTCCCTTGGGCAGCGTGGCGGCGATGGCGTCGACCTTGTCGGGCGGAGCGTGCTGGGCGCCGCGCAGGCCGAGCGGGATCATCTTCGCGTCGGCATCGAGCCGCGCGTCGATCACCAGGAGGTCCGGTTCGCTCTCGAGGCGCTGACGGGCAGCGTCGGGCGAGATCATGGCGTCGGTGCGCCACGCAGCTGCCGAGCCTGCAAAGCGCTCGGCGATGCGGGGCCAATGGAGGTTGTTCATGAAGGCGTCGACATACGCTCCGACATTGGCGCCGAAGTCGAGGTGATAGGAGTGCTCGTACATGTCGAGCGCCAGGATCGGCATGCCGCCGGCCAGGCTGTGCGTGTGGTCCGCCAGCCAGACATTGGTAAGGCTACCGTCGCGTGGCGAGCGGGTGAGCACCACCCAGCCCGAGCCGCCGCCCAGCGCGCGGCCCATCGCCATGAATTCGTCGCGCCAGCGCTCGGTCGAGCCGAAGTCGCGCGCGATCGCCTCACCGAGTGCGCCGTCGGGCAGGCCGCCGCTGCCGCCCAACCCGTCGAAGTAGAGCTCGTGCAGCAGCATGGAGTTGGTGGCGATCAGCTCCTCGCGCTTCAGCCCGTTGACGACAAAACCGGGCGCCGCCGCAGCCTGCAGCTTGGCGAGGTCGGCCTTTATGGCATTCAGCCGGCGCACGGCACCGCCGTAGTTATTCTCGTAGTGGCTGGCGATCAGCCGGACACTCAGCCCGTTCAGGCGGCCGGGCTTGAAGGCGATCGGTTTGGCTTTGAAAGCCATGGCAACTTCTCCATGATACAGTCGTTTCATTGGTCATATAGGCCTACGACCGAGGAGCGGCAAGGAAAAAGATACATGTGTTGCAAGACAAATTGCGATTATGGTACAGGTGAAGCATGAACGCGGGCCAAATCGTCACCAAGGCGCCGTGGCTGCTGCTGATTCACCAGCTGCCGGCCAAGCCGGCCTATGCCCGGGTCAAGGTGTGGCGGCGCCTGCAGGCGCTGGGCGCGGTGATCGTGAAGAACGCCGTCTATGCGCTGCCGTCGAACGAGGAGACCCAGGAGGACTTCGCCTGGCTGGCCCGCGAGATCGTCGAGTTGGGTGGCGAGGCGGTGGTATGCGAGGCCGAGCTGGTCGAGGGCCTCGACGACGGCGAGCTCAGGCGCATGTTCGTGACGGCACGCAACGTCGACTATGCGCGGCTCGCCAAGGAGGCGGACGGCCTCGCGACGCGCCTCCCAACGCGTCTCGGGCCCGACGGCCCCGACTCCGAGCTGGGCGACATCGCCAACCACACTGCACGACTGCGCAAGCAATTGAGCGAAGTCGCGGCCATCGACTTCTTCGAGGCGGACGGGCGCGAGGCTGCCGAGCAGCGCATCGCCGGCCTCGAGCAACGCATGAGCCAAGGGAGTGATGCCATGATCACTGGACAGGCCAGAGGAGAGGTGGGGCCGGCGCCGGCCGGCATGGGCGGCAAGATCTGGGTGACGCGCGAGCATGTGCAGGTCGATCGCATCGCCTCGGCGTGGCTGGTCCGCCGCTTCATCGATTCGTCAGCGCGCTTCAAGTTCGTCCCCGGCCGCAGCTATGCGCCGCGCTCGGGCGAGGTGCGCTTCGACATGTTCGAGGGCGAGTACACGCACGAGGGCGATCGCTGCACCTTCGAGGTGCTGCTGCAGCACGCCGGCATCGACGATCCGGCCTTGGCCGCGATCGGCGAGATCATCCACGACATCGATCTCAAGGACGGCAAGTATGGCCGCGAGGAGACGGCCGGCATCCGCACCGTGATGTCGGGGATCGCCGCGGCCCATCGCGACGACGAGGACCGGCTGGCGCGCGGCGCCGCCGTGCTCGACGACCTCTACGAATATTTCAGGACGGCACAATGAGCGACATGGCGGCAACACGAGGCAACGACGTCCCGGCACACGGCGTGCCGTTCGGCGAGGCCATGAAGGTATGGGCGCGCGTCGCCGCGCTGTCGTTCGGCGGACCGGCCGGCCAGATCGCGGTGATGCATCGCATCATCGTCGAGGAGAAGAAGTGGATCGGCGAGAACCGCTTCCTGCAGGCCCTGAACTACTGCACGCTGCTGCCCGGCCCCGAGGCGCAGCAACTCGCGACCTATATCGGCTGGCTGATGCACAAGACCAAGGGTGGGCTGTTCGCGGGCACGTTGTTCGTGCTGCCCGGCCTGCTCGCCATCATGGCGCTCTCCTGGATCTACGTGCTGCTGGGCCGGCTCACCATCATCGAGGGCCTGTTCTTCGGGCTGAAGGCCGCCGTGCTGGTCATCGTCGTCGAAGCCGTCCTGCGCGTTGGCCGCCGTGCGCTCAAGAACAGCGTCATGGTGGCGCTGGCGGCGGCATCCTTCATCGCGATCTTCTTCTATGACGTGCCGTTCCCCGTCATCGTGTTCGGCGCTGGCATCATCGGCTACGTCGCCGGGGCCGCCGGTGCGCAGCCGTTCCTGAGCGCCGGCGGGCACGGCAAGGTCGGCGCCAGGCAGGTGGCCGATCGCGATTCCCTCCTGGGCGAGGACACGCCCGAGCACGCCAAGCCGAATGTGAGATGGTCGCTGACCATCGCCGCCGTGTTCCTGGCACTCTGGCTGGTGCCGGTGGCGGCGCTCTACCTGACATTGGGCGGCGACAACGTCTTCACCAAGATCGCAATCTTCTTCAGCAAGATGGCGGTGGTGACTTTCGGCGGCGCCTATGCCGTGCTGGCCTACGTCGCCCAGCAGGCGGTCGACAACTTCCATTGGGTGACGGCGGGCGAGATGCTGGACGGGCTCGGCATGGCCGAGACCACGCCCGGTCCCCTGATCATGGTCACGCAGTTCGTGGGCTTCCTCGGTGCCTGGCGCGAGCCCGGCCCGCTGCCGCCGTTGCTGGCGGCGACGCTCGGCGGGTTGCTCACCACCTGGGTCACCTTCACGCCCTGCTTCCTCTGGATCTTCTTCGGCGCGCCGTTCGTCGAGGCGTTGCGCGCCAACAAGGCGCTGGGCGCGGCGCTCGGCGCCATCACCGCCGCTGTGGTGGGCGTGATCCTGAACCTCGCAGTGTGGTTCGCGCTGCACGTGCTGTTCGCCAAGCTGGTGCCGGTGAAGGTCCTTGGCGCCAGCTTCGACATGCCGGTGCTGTCGTCGATCGACATTCCCTCGGCGGTGCTGGCGATCGCCGCGGCTTTCGCGATCTTCCGATTCAAGATCGGGATGATTCCCGTCCTCCTCGCGAGCGCGCTCGCCGGGATGATCTATTACCTCGCTTTGGGGAGTGTGTGACTCGAACAGAAGGAGGTTTGAATGACGATCGTGCAGAACCGCCGCGCCTTTATCGGTGCCGCTGCCGGGGTGGCGCTTGCCGCCACCGCCGCCGATGCCTTCGCCCAGGCCGCCCCGAAAGTCGAATACGCCATCAAGAAGCTGCCGTTCGATCCGGCGAAGATCAAAGGCCTCAGCGAAAAGCTGCTGGTGAGCCACTACGAGAACAACTACTCGGGCGCCGTGAAGCGGCTGAACGCCATCACCGCCCAGCTCGCCGGCCTCGACATGGCAAGCGCCCCGGTCTTCGTCGTCAACGGGTTGAAGCGTGAGGAGCTGATCGCCGCCAACTCGATGATCATCCACGAGCTCTATTTCGACGGCCTGGGCGGCGAGGGCGAGCCTGCGGGAGCGCTCGCCGAGGCCATCACGCGCGACTTCGGCAGCGTCGCCCGCTGGAAGACGGAGTTCGCGGCCATGGGCCGGGCGCTGGGCGGCGGTTCGGGCTGGGTGCTGCTCACCTG
>JADHLS010000220.1 GCA_016780605.1 Reyranella sp. | reverse complement strand
AAGGAGAAGGAGACAAACTTCCGCGACACCGTGGTGTCGCTGCTGATCGACAACTCGGGCTCGATGCGCGGGCGGCCGATCACGGTCGCGGCGATGAGCGCCGACATTCTCGCCCGCACGCTCGAGCGCTGCGGCGTCAAGGTCGAGATCCTGGGCTTCACGACGCGAGCCTGGAAGGGCGGCCAGAGCCGCGAGCAGTGGCTGGCCGCCGGCAAGCCCGCCAACCCGGGCCGCCTCAACGATCTCCGGCACATCATCTACAAGCCGGCCGACGCGCCGTGGCGGCGCGCCCGCAAGAGCCTGGGCCTGATGCTGCGCGAGGGCATCCTCAAGGAGAACATCGACGGCGAGGCGCTTCTGTGGGCGCACAACCGCCTGCTGCCGCGCACCGAGGAACGCAAGATCCTGATGGTGATCTCGGACGGCGCGCCGGTCGATGATTCGACGCTGTCGGTCAATCCGGGCAACTACCTCGAGCGCCATCTGCGCGATGTCATCGACTGGATCGAGACTCGCTCGCCGATCGAGCTGATCGCGATCGGCATCGGCCACGACGTCACGCGCTACTACCGGCGCGCCGTCACCATCGTCGACGCCGACCAGCTGGGCGGCACGATGATGGAGCAGCTCGCCTCGCTGTTCGACGAGGAGGACACCAAGACCGCGCGCGCAGCCCGCGGCCAGCGGACGGCCTCCCGCAGCGGTGCCAAGACGCCCGGCGGCAAGACGGGGCGGCGCGCCGCCTGATCGTGGCCGCGCCCACCTTGCGTACCGTCCTCCGCACCCTCTTCGTCATCTGCCTTCTGGCGACCGCCTGCACCGGGGCGTCGCCGCCGGCGGCGGTCGCTCAGGAACAGCCGCTCGAGATCCGGAGCTCCTCGCAGCCGTTCAAGATCGACGATCCGTCGGCCAAGACGATCGGCAAGCTCGTCTGGCGCGGCGGCATCATGATGACGGCCAACTCGCCCAATTTCGGCGGCTGGTCGGATCTGCACGTCTCGCCCGACGGCAAGCAGCTGACCTCGATCTCCGACGAAGGTGCCTGGCTCACCGCTAATATCGAATACGACGGCGAGGCGAACCTTGCCGGTCTCAGCAACGCGCGCATCGGCCAGCTGCACGGTCTCGATGGCCGACTGATCGCGAGCAAGGCCGAGGCCGACGCCGAGGCGATGGCGCAGCTGCCCGACGGTTCATGGCTCGTGGCCTTCGAGCGCAACCACCGGATCTGGCGCTATTCGACGCTGACGGCGACGCCGGTGCCATTCGAGGGGCCGGCCGACATTGGCCGCCAACCCTCCAACGGCGGCATCGAGGCGATGACGGCGCTGGGCGATGGCCGGGTGATTGCGATCAGCGAGGAATACAGCCTGCGGCCTGATACGGTGGTGGGCTGGATCGGCACGCCGGGAGCCGGCGGGCGCTACCAATGGACCTCGTTCAGCTACGCCACCATTCCCGATTTCCGGCCGACAGCGATCGCCCGGATGCCCGACGGCTCGTACGCCGTGCTCGAGCGCGCCTTCGATTTCGCCCGGGGCGTGCGCGTTCGCGTCATGCGTTTCCCTGCCAGCCAGCTCGTCGCCGGCGGCACGGTGCAGGCCGAGGAGCTCGCGCGCCTTGCCTCGCCCTATGCGGTGGACAATCTCGAAGGGCTGGCGGTGACCAAGGGCATGCGCGGCGAGACGCTGCTCTGGCTGATCTCGGACGACAATTTCAATCCGCTCCAGCGCAACATCCTGCTGCTGTTCGAGCTCAAGCAATAAAAAAGGCCGCTTACGCGGCCTTTTTCGCATCCTTCTTGGCCTTTGCCGCGACCACGCGGCGCTTCAGCACCTTCATCTCGGGGCTGAGCTTGCTGTCGTTGGTGCCCAGCAGATAGGCGTCGATGCCGCCATTGTGCTCGATGGTCTTCATGCCACGCGGCGTCAGGCGCAGGCGCACGGTGTGGCCGAGCGCATCCGACAGGACCGAGCCGACCTGCAGGTTGGACATGAACCGGCGCCGGGTCTTGTTGTTGGCGTGGCTCACATTGTTGCCGTATTGCACGGACTTGCCCGACAGGGCGCAACGACGAGGCATGGCGATTTCCGCTAAAAAACGATCCCGCCGGAAGGCGGGAAGGCCGGCTTTTTAAGGGCCTGGGGGTGGCCCGTCAAGCGAACCAATCGACCACCCGCTCAGTGATATCCTCGACCTGATCCTCCGGAACGACCCGTCCGCGGGCCGAGATTCCCGCCTGATGCACGGTTTCGGGGTCGCCCGAGACCAGGGGGTGCCACCAGTAAAGGTCCTGCTTGAAATAGACCAGCCGGTAGCCGCAGGTCTTGGGCAGCCAGTCCATCTTGGCCACCACACTTGGGGTGAGCTGGATGCAGTCCGGCACGATCTTCTTGCGGTTCTTGTAGTCCCGGCACCGCGCCGTCTTGGGGTCCAGGAGCTTGCAGCACGTGTCCGTCTGGGCGAGTTCGCCGGTACCCTCGTATTCGAGCTTGTTGACGCAGCACATGCCGCAGCCGTCGCACAGGGATTCCCATTCCTGCTTGGTCATCTGGGCCAGGGTCTTGCGCTTCCAGAAGGGCAGTTCCTGCTGCTGGGCGGCGGCACGGCGGGCACGGCGGACGAACGACTTAGCGGCCATGGAATGCCTCTAGCATACGACGGGCCGCGGCGGCGGGGGTTGCGCGGCCGGTCTCGACCTCACGCTCGAGGCCCGTCACCAGCTTCTTCACTCCCGGGTGCTTACGCAACTCGGTCAGCAGGGTTTCCCCCACCTCGTTCCACATCCACGCCCGGGCCTGCTCGGCGCGCCGGCGGGCGATCCCCTTCTCGCCGACATCCTTGGTGAACCGCCCAACGATCTCCCACACCTCGGCCACGCCATCGCCGGTCAGCGCCGAGGCCGTCGTTACCTCGGGCGTCCAGCCGGCGGTGGGCGAGCGCAACATGCGCAACGCATGCTGATAATCGGCGGCCGAACGCTTGGCCGTGGCCAGAAGATCGCCGTCGGCCTTGTTGACCACGATCAGGTCGGCAAGCTCGATGACGCCGCGCTTGATGCCCTGCAGGTCATCGCCGCCCGCCGGCAGCAGCAGCACGATGAACATGTCGACCATGTCGGCAACGGCAGTCTCCGACTGGCCGACGCCCACCGTCTCGACGATGACCGTGTCGAAGCCTGCCGCTTCGACCAGCAGCATCGTCTCGCGCGTGCGCCGCGCCACGCCGCCCAGCGTCGCACCCGCAGGCGAGGGCCGGATGAAGGCGGCGTCGCGCCGCGACAGCTCCTCCATGCGCGTCTTGTCGCCCAGGATCGAGCCGCCGCCGCGCTTGGACGACGGATCGATGGCGAGCACGGCAAGCGAACGGCCGCGCTCGAGCAGCGACAACCCGAAGCGCTCGATGAAGGTCGACTTGCCGACGCCCGGCACGCCGGTGATGCCAAGCCGCACCGACTTGCCCGTATGAGGCAGCACCGAGGAGAGCAGCGCATCGGCGCGCTCGCGATGATCGGCGCGCGTCGATTCGATCAGGGTGATGGACTGCGCCAGCGCGCGTCGGTCGCCGGCCAGCAGCGGCGCAAGCAGCGGGTCGCCTTTCATGCTGCGGCAGACTTATCAGCGGCGCCGGTGGAACGCCAGCAAGGCGGCCGCGCCGGCGATCGAGTAGAACACCGCCAGCGTCCAGCCCAACCCGGCATCGCCGAACGTATCCATCGCGCCGCCAGCCAGCGGCCGGCCGACCAGGCCACCCAGGATGTAGAGCATGCTGTAGGCGGTGTTGGCGCGGGCGATGTCGCCGCCGGCGATGCGCTGGCCGAGGAGCGCAAGGCCGACGGGATAGATCGAGAACGAGAGCCCGCCCCACAGGGCGATCACGGCGATGATCACCAACGACTGGGCCGAGACGATCGACAGCAGCACGACAAGCACGGTGCTCGCGAGGGCGCAGCCCGCCAGCACGGCGCGCCGGTCGAAATGGTCGGCCATCCAGCCGATCGGCCATTGCAGGACGACGTTGCCGATGACGAAAGTCGAGAGCCACAGAGCGCCGGTCTCGGCCGCCACGCCGGCGCCGACGGCGTATACCGGCAGGAAGCTGAAGGCGACCTGCTCGCCCAGCCCGCAGCAGAAGCCCGCCAGCATGGCAAGCGGCGCCACGAATACGACCTGCAGGTATCCGCTGTCCTCAGCATGCTCGATCTTCGGCGCGCTCCGCCAGTAAGGCAGCAGCGGCACCGCGACCAGCAGCGCCAGGACGGCGCAGGTGATGAACGGCCGCGGTCCATAAACGCCGACGACCTGCAGCAGGAACGGCCCCAGGGCGATGCCGAGTGCCACCAGCATGGAGTACGTCGCCATGACGCGGCCGCGGCGCCTCTCCTCGACGACCAAGTTCATCCAGATCTCGCTCACCACCCACGGCACCCCGCCCATGACGCCGTGCAGGAAGGTGAGGATGAACCAGACAACGATGTTGTCGGTTAGCGTATAGGCGACGGTGAGCGCCGCGCCAGCGGCGACGGCACCGACGATGAACGGCACCGCGCCCCACCGCGCCGCGAGCCGCGGGATGTGGGTCGCCGTCGCCAGCATGCCGATTCCCCAGGCAGCGGCGACAATGCCGATGGTGAGCTTGTCATGGCCGTGGCGCTCCAGCGCCAGCGGCACCAGCGGCAGGGCGACGCCCACCTGCAGCCCGATCGCCGCACAGGCGGCGAAGACGGGCAGCAAGGTACGCCAGGGACTGGCGGCAACGGCTGGGCTAGTCGGCGACACGCAGATGACCCTCGGTCCGGAACGAGGGCGGCTCCTCTTCCTCGACCTGGCGCTCGGCCTCGGCGGCCGCTTCCTGCTGGCGGCGCCACATGTCGGCATAGAGGCCGTTGCGCGCCAGCAGATCTGCGTGGCGGCCGCGCTCGGCGACGCGGCCACGATCGAGCACGACGATCTCGTCGGCATGGATGATGGTCGAGAGCCGATGGGCGATCACCAGCGTGGTGCGGCCGCGGCTCACCTCTTCCAGCGAGCGCTGGATCTCCTGCTCGGTGCGCGTGTCGAGCGCGCTGGTCGCCTCGTCGAACAGGAGGATGCTGGGGTTCTTCAGGATGGTGCGGGCGATCGCCACCCGTTGCTTCTCGCCACCCGACAGTTTCAGGCCACGCTCTCCAACCGTGGAGTCATAGCCCTGCGGCAGGGCCATGATGAAGTCGTGGATGCGCGCGAGCCGCGCCGCCTGCTCGACCTCCTCGCGCGTCGCGGCGGGCCGGCCGTAGCAGATGTTGTAGTAGATCGAGTCGTTGAACAGCACCGTGTCCTGCGGCACCACGCCGATCGCGGCGCGCAGGCTCGCCTGGGTGACATCGCGGATGTCCTGGCCGTCGATCCTGACGCTGCCCGAGGCGACATCGTAGAAGCGGAACAGGATGCGCGAGACGGTCGACTTGCCGGCGCCGCTCGAGCCCACGATCGCCACCGTATCGCCCGGGGCGACGCGAAAGCTCACGTCATGCAGGATCGGCCGAGCCTTCTCGTAGTGGAAGTCGACATGGTCGAACACGATCTCGCCGCCCGCCACCTGGAGCGCCGCCGCGCCCGGCTTGTCGGCGATCTCGGCCCTGACGTCGAGCAGGCCGAACATGTTCTCCATGTTGACCAGCGCGTTCCTGATCTCGCGGTAGGCGAAGCCCAGCATGTTGAGTGGCTGGTAGAGCTGGATCAGGAAGGCATTGACCGCCACGAAGTCGCCGATGGTCATGGTGCCGGCCTTGACCCCGAACCCCGCCATGGCCATGACTGCCATCAGGCCGGCGGAGATGATGGCGCCCTGGCCGACGTTCAACATCGACAGCGTGCGGCTGGAGCGGATGGCGGCGATCTCGTAGCGGCGTCGGCCGACGTCGAAGCGACGCGCCTCGTGGGCCTCGTTGCCGAAGTACTTCACCGTCTCGTAGTTCAGGAGGCTGTCGATTGCCTTGGCGTTGGCCTCGGTGTCGGCGTCGTTCATGCGGCGCACGTACTTGATGCGCCACTCCGACAGGATCACCGAGAACACGATGTAGCCGCCGACGGCAGCCAGGGTCACCGCGGAGAAGCGCCAGTCATAGAGGTTCCACAGCACCACGCCGACCAGGCAGATCTCGAATAGCGTCGGCAGGATGTTGAAGGTGGTGAAGCGGATCAGGAACTCCATGCCGTTGGTGCCGCGTTCGATGACGCGGCTCAGCCCGCCGGTCTGGCGCTCGAGGTGATAGCGCAGCGACAGGGCATGGAGATGGTCGAACACCTTGAGCGCGATGTTGCGGATGGCGCGCTGGGAGACCGGCGCGAAGATGGCATCGCGCAGCTCGCCCAGGGTCTGCGCCAGGATGCGGGCCACGCCATAGGCCAGGATCAGCACCATCGGCACGGCGATCGCCTGGGTCGTCGGCTCACCCAGGGCGTCGACGGCATGCTTGTAGAGCACCGGCACGTAGACGTTGGTGACCTTGGCCGCGATCAAGAGGCCCATTGCCACGACCACGCGTGTGCGCAGGCCCGGCTCCCCCTTCGGCCACAAATACAGACCGACGACCTTCAAGACGGCCCAGGTACGCGCCAGGCCGAGCTTGGGAACGCCGTCTTTCACGGGGGGTGACATGGGTGCAAATTGCCTTATTTGGCGTGCAAGCGGGTGGCGTGAAGCGCGACGGCCTTCTATCGTGACCCTGCGGCCGAAGTAAGCCCCCGTTGGGAAGGGAATTCATGAGATTTCGTAGGGCCCTCGTTGTGTTGGCCGCCATCCTGTCACCGCTTGCCATCGCCGCAGCTCAGGACGCCCGCAAAGTCGAGATCTCCTACGAGATAACCTTCGCTGGCATTTCCGGCTTCCGAATCGACCTGGTCGCCCGCTTCAACGGCTCGACCTACGACGTCGAGAGCAGCACCTTCAAGGAAGGCATGCTGAAGGCCGTGACCATGAACTACTTCGGCCGCAACCGGGCGTGGGGCGGCTTCTCGCCCCTGGGCGCGCAGCCGACTGCGGGCTCGCTGTCGATCAACGTTGACGGCAAGCCGCGCACCTGGCTGGCACAGTACGGCGCCGCGGGCTTCCTGCAGGAGCAGCACAACCCGGCCTGGAAGCCGACACCGCAGCAGACGATCCCCGATGCCGATCGCCAGGGCTCGCTCGATCCGCTGTCGGCGGCACTCAGCGTCGGCCTGGCGGGCGATGCCGCCTGCGACAAGACCGTGCGCAGCAACGACGGCAAGCGGCGCATCGACATCCTGTTCCGCAAGCTCGGCATGGAGCCCGCCGCCTCGACCGGCATCGCCGGCGCGGTCGGCGACGTGCTGGTCTGCGAGATCTACACCAAGCGCGTTTCCGGCGAGTTCGACGAGGCGCCCAAGGAAGCCGAGACCGAGCGCGAGCGGCCGATCAAGATCTGGCTGGCACGCTTCGACAACACCCAGATCCGCTATCCCGGCAAGCTCGAGGCTAACACCTTCTTCGCCACCATCCGCGGCCGCGTGCTGTCGTTCCGCGAAGGCCCGCTGAGCGACGAGGAAGCCCGCAGCATGCGGCGCTAGCGCGTCGGCTCTTGTTACTTGCGGACGGTGACGTCGAGATAATCGCGACCGTCGGTCTTGGCGAATTCGTGGAGAGATCGGGCAATCGAAGCGATCGGCTGCCACGTCCGCTCCTCATCCTGGTCGCCCGCAGAGATGCTGCCCTCCTGAAAATGTTCGCTGAGGAAGCTGATCAGGGCGCCGATGTCGCCGCCCATGCGGCGCATCGAGTAGGGCCAGAACTCCAGGGACAACAGGCTCGCCTGCGACAGCGTCTTTTGCCCGCCGGAGAAGACGAAGGGTTCCGCTCCCTGCACATCGATCTTGGCAGCGAGCGGCCGGGTGAAGTCGCTCAGCACATCATCGAGACGCTTCGCCGGAATCGAGATCTTCTTCCGGCCTTGCTCGTCAAGCTCACCCGCGACATCGACCAGGCTG
>JADHLS010000219.1 GCA_016780605.1 Reyranella sp. | reverse complement strand
CCTCGTGCGGCTTGAGCGTCTCGGTAATCGCCTGCTTGGCCTTGTCGATGGCGGCGGGCTCGGCATTGGCGAAGGCGCGCGCGAGCGGGCCGAAGCGGCCGGCGCCGGCCACGATCTCGGCGACGCTGTTGCCCATCCAGATCGACCGATCGAACGGCTCGAGCTTCAGCGCCTGGAAGCCCGCCTGGGTGAGGATGCGTTCGACGCGGGCGCGATCGCCGAACGAGAACTGGCCGGGATCCTCCGGCCCCGGCCGCGGCAGCGGCGGCAGGAACGGCTGCGCGGCGCGCAACGGCACCGTGCCCCAGGGATTCTCCTGCGGCGTGCGCCAGGCGACGAAAGCGAGGCGGCCGGCAGGCTTCAGCGCGCGATGGATGTTGCGGAAGGCCGCGACCGGATCGCCGAAGAACATGACGCCAAAGCGCGAGAAGACGAGGTCGTAGGCGTGCTCCTTGAAGGGATGCGTGGCGGCGTCGCCGACGACGAAGGTGGCGTTGTCGACGCGGTGCGCGTGTGCAGCGTCCACGAGCGTCTCGGAGATATCGACGCCCAGCACGTGGCCGGTCGGCCCCACGACGCGCGCCAGCGCCACCGTCGTGCCGCCGGTGCCGCAGCCGATATCGATGACATGCTCGCCCGGCCGAGGTGCCGCGGCAGACAGGACGCGCTCGCCGATCTCACTCAGCGAGCGCTGGATGCGTTCGTAGGCGGCCAGCCAGCCCTCGCCGCCCGGCCCGTTCCAGAACGCTGCCTGCTCGGCGGAAAGCTCGGTGGTCGTCTTGTTCATGCCAGCGCGGCCGCTTTGGCCGCGTCAGGACGATACGCGGGCAGCTCGCGCGGCATGTAGTTCACGAAGGCGACGCGCCAGGCGTGCTGGGGATCGGCCTGCTCGAAATGCTCGATCATGGTCAGCGACACGTTGTCGATCTCGAAACGCACTGCCGCCTCGGGATGCAGGTCGAAGGCATGCGCCAGCGCGGCGCGGATGGTGCCGCCATGCGCCGTCGCCACGATGTCACGCCCGCGATGCTCGGCGGTCAGGCGGTCGATGCTGCGCACGGTGCGATCGCGCAGGTCTACGAAGCTCTCGCCGCCCGGCGGCCGGTACTCCGGCGGGCCCAGCCAGAACAGGTGGTTGTTGCCGTGCTTCTCGGCGATCTCGATGTAGGTGAGGCCCTGCCAATCGCCGAAATGCTGCTCGGCGAGATTGGGATCGATCAGCAGCTCGCTCATCTCGGCGCCGTGGGTCGCCAGCGTCTCCGCCGTCTTGCGGGCGCGCAGCAGGTTCGAGGCGTACCACACCGCGCCCTTGGGCAGCAGCTTCGCCTGGTGCTCGAACAGCGCGTGATTGCTGATATCGCAGTCCTTGTCGCTCTGCCCGTAGCAGCGCGCCTCCGGATTGGGCACCGGCGCATGCCGCACCCACCACCACCGCGTGACCGACCCTGTGATCTTGGCGCCCGTCGCCATCCCGCTTCTCCTCACCCAGCTGCAGGCCGGTGATATGCCACGATTGCAGCGCCGTTCCTACCGCAGCGGCTGGGTGGTGGCACATGGCTTGCTGCGGCTTCGGCACATCCCCTGCAGGGAGCGCGCAATGGTTCTGGCTGCAGTCCCCGTCATCGACATTTCGCCCTATCGCGACGGCAATGCCGCCGCAAAGCGGGCGCTGGCCGCCGAGATCGACCGCACCTGCCGCGAAATCGGCTTCATGGTGATCAGCAGGCACGGCGTCGATCCCGGGCTGATCGACGCCGTCGAAGCCACCAGCCGCGTCTTCTTCGACTTGCCGCTGGAGGAGAAGATGCGGATCGTCCGGCCCGCGCCCGACGTCACGCGCGGCTACCAGCCGTTCAAGGCCGAGGTGCTGGTGAGGAGCCGCGGCGGCAGCGCCGCCGGCGACCTCAACGAGAGCCTGATGATCGGGCCGGTCGATGTCGGCTCTTCGGATTACTACACAGCGGCGGCGGCCGGCCGTCACTTCGCGCCCAACCTGTGGCCGCAACGGCCGGACGGGCTGCGCGAGGCCTACGAGCGCTACTATCGCGTCATGGATCGGCTGGCGATCGATCTCATGCGGCTGTTCGCGCTGGCGCTCGATCTGCCGGAGACCTATTTCGACACCAGCGTCGATCGCAGCATCAGCCGGCTGCGCGTGCGGAACTATCCCGCGCCCGATGTCGAGCCCGAGCCGGGACAGCTGCGCGCCAGCGCGCACAGCGACTATGGCAGCCTCACCATCCTCAAGACCGAGGACCGGCCGGGCGGCCTGCAGGTGCAGGACAAGGACGGGCGGTGGCTCGACGTGCCGCATCTGCCCGGCACCTTCGTGGTCAATATCGGCGACATGCTGGCGCGCTGGACCAACGATCGCTGGGTCTCGACCTTGCATCGCGTCGTCAATCCGCCACCCGAGCGCGCCGCCGAGAGCCGCCGGCAATCGGTGGTGTTCTTCCAGAACCCCAACTACGACGCGCTGGTGACGTGCCTGCCGAGCTGCACCGATGCCGGCCATCCGCCGAAATATCCGCCGACCACGGCGGGCGGCCACCTGCGCGAGAAGTTCCTGGCCACGCAGGAGGCGATCGCCTACGTCGATTGAGGGGCGTCGATTGAGGGGCGTCGATTGAGGGGCGTCGATTGAGGGGCGTCGATTGATCAGCGACCGATGAACAGCGCCGCCACAACCAGGAACACGATCTCGGCCACCTGCTGGACGGCGCCCAGCGTGTCGCCGGTGTAGCCGCCGATGCGCTCGGCGATCCAGCGCGTGGCGAACCAGGCAGCGGCCAGGGCAAGGAGCGGCGCCAGCAGGGCGACGAAGAAGCCCTTGCCCAGCAGCAGCAGGAAGGCGAGCGCCGCGCCGAGCCCGATGGTGAGCCAGACGTCGTTGTCGGTGGGCTTGCCGACCTGAGACCCCAGCCCATCGGCATGGACCGGCGACTGGGCCAGCAGCGGATAGGCGATGGCGGCGCGCGACAGCGCGTGGGCTCCGATCAGCACCACCAGCCCGGTGGCGCCGGTCATCGGGGCGAGGCAGGCCACTTTCACCAGCACCGACAGGGCGAGCGCCAGCACGCCGAACGTGCCGTTGCGGCTGTCGCGCATGATCTCCAGGCGCCGCTCGGCGGCGAGGCCATGGGGCCCAAGCCCGTCGGCGGTGTCGGCCAGGCCATCTTCGTGCAGGGCGCGCGTGATCAGCACGGCCGAACCCACCGCCAGCACGGCCGCCAGCCAGCCCGGACCGAGGCCGCGCATGATGGTGAACACCAGCCCGGCCGCGAGACCGATACCGGCGCCGATGAAGGGCAGCACGGGCAGGACATCGGCCAGCTGCCAGCGCGGCGCGCCGGTATCGAGCTTCAAGCCGGTGAAGAAGCTCGCCTGTTCCTTGAAGGCCTGCAGCCATTCGTCGAAGGAAGAGGGCCGGGTGACGGGCGGCTCGGTGGGACTGGTCATGATGGGCCAAATATAGGATGGTCCGCGCCCGCTATGAACGCCCAATCCCCGCCTTCGTCCGGTGCTCCTTCCTTCGACGAGATGCGCAAGATCCTGCGCGAGCTGCCGGGTCCCGACCAGGAGGCCCAGACCAAGGTGGTGCAGCGCCAGACCGAGCTCACCAAGCCGCCGGGCTCGCTCGGCCGGCTGGAGGAGATCGCCGAATGGCTGGCGGCCTGGCAGGGCCGCGCCAGCCCGCGGGTCGAGCGGCCGCGCATCGCGGTGTTCGCCGGCACGCACGGCGTGGCGGCGCGCGGCGTGTCGGCCTACCCGCCGGAAGTCACCGGGCAGATGGTGAAGAACTTCCTGAACGGTGGTGCGGCGATCAACCAGCTCGCCGGCAGCATCGACGCCGACCTGCGCATCTACGAGCTCGATCTCGCGCATCCGACGGGCGACTTCACGCAAGGGCCGGCGATGAGCGAGGCGCGCACGGCCAACGCCATGGCCTACGGCATGATGGCGGCGGAGCCCGGCATCGACGTGCTGTGTCTCGGCGAGATGGGCATCGCCAACACGACGACCGCCGCAGCCTTGTGCGCAGCGCTGTTCGGCGGCAGCGGCGCGGACTGGGCCGGGCCCGGCACCGGCGTGCAGGGCAAGGCGCTCGCCCACAAGATCGCCGTCATCGACGAGGCGCTGGCCCATCACAGCGCGACGATCACCGTCCGTGACCCGCTCGCCATCCTGGCGGCGGTGGGCGGCGAGGAGTTCGCCGCCATCGCCGGCGCCGTGCTGGCCGCGCGCATGGGGCGCATCCCGGTGCTGCTCGACGGCTATGCCTGCACGGCCGCGGCCGCGGTGCTCTACGCGCTGGACCGCCACGCGCTCGATCATTGCCTGGTGGCGCATCGCTCGGCCGAGCCCGGCCACACGCGGCTGCTCGAGAAGATCGGCCAACGGCCACTGCTCGACTTCGGCATGCGGCTGGGCGAGGCCTCGGCCGCGGCGCTCGCCGTGCCGCTCCTCAAGGCGGCCGCGGCCTGCCACAACGGCATGGCCACCTTCGCGCAGGCGGGCGTAAGCTCGAAGAATGCGTAGACGCACGCTCCTGGCCGTCGCACCGCTTCTCACCGTCCTGCCCGCGCTGGCCCATCCGCCGCGCCAGCCCGACAGCGCGGAGGCGCAGAGCCTGATCGAGGAGATAAAGGGCTTCCGCGACAGGATTGCCAAGGCGGTAACAGGCAAGGACTCGCGGGCCCTGCGCTCGCTCTATGCCGATGCTTTCACGCACACCGACGGCTCGGGGAAGATCGACAACAAGGATGCACGCATCGCCGCGGCGATGGCCGGCGAGCCGATGATCGAGAACGCGCCGGCAAGCGAGCTGAGCTATCGCGTGTTCGCCGGTCCCACCGTGGTCGTGACCGGCAGGAGCCCGATCCTGACCTACGACTTCCGCTGGGTCGCGGTGTACGTCACCGGCCGCGACGGCTGGCTGCTCGCGGTCAGCCAGGCGACGCGGCTTCCGGTCTGACCGTCAGGCCGTTACTTCGATCACACCCGGCTTGTCGGCGGCGATGACGCTGCCGATGACGGCGGCGGCGAGGGTGCCACGCTTCTTGAGATCGGCGACCAGGGCCGCGAGCTTGTCCTGCTTCACGGCGATCAACAGCCCGCCCGACGTCTGCGCGTCGGCGAGCAGCAGGCGCTGCGGCTCGCTGAGGCTGTCGGCGAAGCGCGCATTGGGCGCGGCGTATTCGAGATTACGCCGCGTGCCGCCCGGGCAGAGGCCTTCCTTCAGGAAGCCCGTCACCCGGTCGAAGACCGGAACGGCCGCGTAAGAAAGCCTGGCGCCGATCGGCGAGCCCACTTCCTGCGAAGCGGCGCGCAGCATGTTGCCGAGATGGCCCAAGAGGCCGAAGCCCGTGATGTCGGTGGCGGCGGTGGCGCCGGCGGCGTTCATCGCCTCGGCGGCGTGGCGGTTCAGCGTCGTCATCGACTTGATGGCCTCGGCAAGCACGCTCTCGGGCGCGGCGTTGCGCTTCACCGCCGTGGTGAGCACGCCGGTGCCGATCGGCTTGGTCAGCACCAGCGCATCGCCCGGCCGCGCGCCGGCGTTGGACACGACCTTGCGCGGATCGATGGTGCCGGTGACGAACAGGCCGAACTTCGGCTCCTCGTCGACGATCGAATGGCCGCCGGAGATGGCGATGCCCGCCTCCTTGCAGATCGCCGCGGCGCCATCGAGCACCTGGCGCAGCGGCGCGGTGCCGAGCGTATCGACCGGCCAGGCGACGAAGCTCAGCGCGTTCAGCGGCGTGCCGCCCATGGCGTAGATGTCGGAGAGCGCGTTGGTCGCGGCGATGCGGCCATAGTCGTAGGCGTCGTCGACGATGGGCGGGAAGATGTCGACGGTCTCGACCAAAGCGAGGTCGTCGCGCAGCTTGACGATGGCGGCATCGTCCGAGGTGTCGTGGCCGACCAGCACACGCGGATCGGCGGCAACGGGGAGACCGGCCAGCGCCTTGTGCAGGTCGGCCTGGCTGATCTTGGCGGCGCAGCCCGCGAAGCGGGCGAGCTCGGTGAGCCGCGGCACGGCGCTTTCAGCGGATTGCGGCTTGGCCGGCGGGGTGGCGACGGTCATGGGGGTCCTCCGGAAATTGGGGGCGGATGATCGGACGCAGGCGATGCGCGCACAAGGCAAAGCCGGGTCCAGTATTTTGCAAATGACTATCACTTGCGCCAAGGCCGCACGAGGCCAATATGTAGAGGTATGGACCAGTCCCTCGCCCCCTCAGCCATCCGGCGCGACGAGACCATGCGCGCTCTCGAGTTGCTGCTGTCCCGGCAATCGGCCGGACTGCTGCAGGAGCCCGCGCCTGACGGCGCCGAGCTCGACCTGATCCTCGATGCCGGCCTGCGCGCGCCCGACCATGGCCGGCTGCGGCCGTGGCGCTTCGTGCTGATCCGCGGCGAGCAACGGACCAAGTGGGCAGATCGTCTCGCCGAAGCGGCACTGGCGCGCGATCGCGAGAACGGCGCGATGATGGCCGAGAAGGCGCGCGCCTGGGTGGCGCGCACGCCGCTCATCATCGCCGTCGGCGTCGAGGTCAAGGCAGGCAAGATCCCCGAGATCGAGCAGCTGCTGTCGGGCGGTGCTGCCGCCATGAACATGCTGAGCGCCGTCCACCTGCTTGGCTATGGCGGCATGTGGGTGACGGGCGCCAACGCCTACGATCCGCAGGTCAACAAGTGGCTGGGCTTCGAAGCGCCGAGCCGGCTGGTCGGCTTCCTGGGCGTCGGCACGCCGAGGCCGATGCCCGCCGACGCGCCGAAGATGGCGCGTCCCCTGCGCGAGCAGCACACGAGGGAGTGGGCGCCCTAGATCTCGTTGTCGTTCCACAAGCGCATCGGCGTTCTCCCCTGTGCGATCTCCTGCTGGTCGGAGAGGGCCGCCATATAGAGATCCCAGTTGAGCACGCGATTCGGGCAGCTCGAATGCGTCGTGCCGGGATCGACTTCCGAATGGCCGGATATGTGATACCTGTCCGCGGCAAAACCGAGCATGTTGCACAGCCACAGGACGAGCTCAGCGGACCTCAAATACTGCGCAGCCGTGAGCTTCGTGTCCTTGTTGGCGCCGCCGCCACGCGTGTTGTGCTCAATGCCGATCGTCCACTCGTTCGCGGGCCCCGCGTGAAAGGCGATGTCCTTGTGGCGCACGCACTGGACGACGGTTCCGTTGCGTCCAACGATGTAGTGGGCGGCCTGCTGCATCCACTTGCCGCCCTGAAGGTACTTCGGACCACCAAAGGCGTTGTGGGCGGTGATCTCGGCGTTGTCCGTTCCGCCTTCGGTGATGTGAAGAACGATCTCGTCGATGGTGCGGGAATCCCTGCGGGCCCAGCGGTCGGTGTGCGCGGGGATCCAGATCGCTCCGGGAAAACCGTCGGTAGCCATGGTTAGACCTCGTCGATTGCGAGTGACGCGCCCCAAGCCCATTTGGCAGCGTCGGGGCTTCCATGACTGTGACGTTTCCCACCCAGAGAGAGGTGTTTCCGGGCTGGCGCGCCTATTCGATCACCTCGTCGGCGAGTGAAAGTATCGTCGCTGGAATCGTGAGGCCAAGTGCCGCGGCAGTCTTGAGGTTGATTGCCAGCTCGAAATTTGTCGGTGCCTGCACCGGCAGGTCAGCCGGAGCCTCACCCCTCAGGATTCGGTCGACATAGGTCGCTGCTTGCCGGAACTGATCGACGAGATCGGTGCCATACGATATGAGGCCGCCGTCGGTGGCGAAATAGTGCGCAAAATAAACTGTCGGCAAATTGTTCTTCTTCGCCAGGGCAATGATCAATTCGCGATGAACGTTGGCGAAGGCACTGGCTGTTACGATCAAGCCACCGTTGCCCGTCCCCGCAAAGGCAGAGACGGTGCGCTCGATTTCGGCCGCGTCCTGCATGTCGATGGGGCTCACCTCGATTCCAAGCGACGACGCAAGCGACTGGATGACGGCAAACTGGGCGACGCCACCAGCGTTGTCCCGAAGG
>JADHLS010000218.1 GCA_016780605.1 Reyranella sp. | reverse complement strand
CACCCTTTTCAGCTGAAGAAGCGGGACTGTCGTCACTCATGATCGCCGAGATCGCCAATGTTACCAGCCGAGCTCCTTGACCGCCCAGCCCGAGTTCCAGATCTTGGTCATGTGGCGGATTTTCCCGTCGGCGAACTGCATGTTGTAGACGTAGTCCGACTGCGTGCTCTTGCCCGTGGGCGGCGGACCCCCAGAGCCATTGGCGCCGCCGGTATGCGTGCCCTTGAACACCGCGTAGGCCGTCACCGTGTTGCGCGGCTCGTCGACGGCGAAGGATCGCAGCTCGTAATGGCCGTCGGGCATCATGCCCATCAGGCCCTTCATCCAGTCGGTATAGCCATGCAGGCTCTTCACCTCGACCAGCGGGTCCGCTTGGCAGGCGAAGCTGGCGTCGGGTGCGCACCAGGCCTTGCAGGCCTCCCATCCCTTGCCGGCTTCGCAGGCTTCGAAGAACTTCATCGCGGTATCGCTGATAGTGGTCATGCTGGCTCTCCCTCCCAACGCCCGCAGCATAGGACGACCGGCGCGCGCCCGCTCGTGATCAATGTGTTATAGCCCGCGGCCATGATCTCGCGCCGGAACGTTCTTTCTACAACCCTGGCCGCCCTTTCGGTCTCAGCGGCGGCAGGCTGCACCACCACCCGCCAGACGGCCTATGCGCCACAGATGCCCGGCAACTATCCGGTCGCCCCGCCGCCGCCCGATCGCGCCTCCTTGGGGCTGGACGCGGTGATCGACATCAGCCGCGGCGTCACCGTCACCGACTTCCGCCGGGTGCGGCAGAGCAACATCCTGGGCGTCATCCATAAGGCGAGCGAAGGCGGCGACTATGCCGACACCGCCTACGCCGCGCGGCGGCCCCAGGCCGAGGCGGCGGGCCTGCTGTGGGGCGCCTACCATTACGGCACCGGCCAACGGTCGGGCGAGGAGCAGGCGGCGTTTTTCCTCCAGTGCGCGCGGCCGGGCCCGCGCACGCTGCTCGCCCTCGACCTCGAGGCCAACGACAACAATCCTTCGAACTCCATGACGATAGACCAGGGCGAGGCCTTCGTGCAGACGGTGGCGCGCGCCACCGGCCGGCTGCCCATCGTCTATGTGCATCCGACCTGGGCCAACGGCGAGCCGCTGCCCAATTCAGGTCTCCGCCTCGGCGCCACCATCACGCCGGACTCGATCCTGGCGCGCTGCGGCCTGTGGGTCGCCGACTACCACGATTCGCCCGAGGTGCCGTTGGCCTGGGCGTCGAGCGGCTGGCGCCTCTGGCAGTATGCCGGCGACGAGAGCGCGGGCCGTCCGGCCTACGGCCAGAGCAACATCGTGCAGGGCGTCAGCCACTGCGATCGCAACCTTTTCAACGGCGACGCCGACGGACTCTATCGGTTTTGGAGTACCGGTGTTTGAGGGGTTGCAGGTTTCACCTGAACGGCTTCCGGACTAGCGGCCCAACCTCGCCTTCCGCTCGTCGATCAGCTTGGACGCCTCGGCCTTGGTGAGCGGACCGCTTGGCGGAGCGACCTTTGCCGCGCTCTTCCCGTCGTTGCGAGCCGCCGAGTCCATTCAGTCGAGGAGCTAGGGAGCCGGCAGGCCGCTACCGCGTTCTATCGGCTCCCTTCGAAGGAAGCTCTCTTGAACACAGTGTCCCCGCGCCGGTCCCGCCTTTCGGAAGGGCTGCCTTACCCACTGGGCGCGACCTGGGACGGGCTCGGCGTCAATTTTGCCCTGTTCTCGGCGCATGCCAGCAAGGTCGAACTTTGCCTGTTCGAGGATGGCGGCCGTCGCGAAGTCGAGCGCATCGCGCTGCCCGAGTACACCGATGAAGTCTGGCACGGCTACCTGCCCGACGCGCGTCCGGGCACCGTCTACGGCTTTCGCGTGCACGGCCCCTACGAGCCAGCGGCGGGTCATCGCTTCAACGCCAACAAGCTGCTGATCGATCCCTACGCCCGGCAGATGATCGGGCACATCGAGTGGAACCCCGCGCTGTTCGGCTACAAGGTCGAGACCGGCGATGATCTCACCTTCGACGAGCGCGACAGCGCCGCCTTCACCATGAAGGCCTGCGTGATCGATACCGCCTTCACCTGGGGCAATGGACGGCGACGCACGCCCTGGGAAAACACCGTGATCTACGAAGCCCACGTGCGCGGCCTGACGCGCCGCCATCCGGCGCTGCCGGAGGGCCTGCGCGGGACCTATGCCGGTCTCGCCAGCGCCGAGATCACCGCGTACCTCGACTCGCTGGGAATAACGACGGTGGAACTGTTGCCCGTGCATACCTTCGTCGATGACAGCTATCTGCTCGACAAGGGTCTCAAGAACTACTGGGGCTACAACACGATCGGCTTCTTCGCCCCGGCGCGGCGCTACGCGGCCAATCCCGATTTCGCCTTTGCCGAATTCAAGGAGATGGTTGCCCATCTGCACGATGCCGGCCTCGAGCTGATCCTGGACGTCGTCTACAACCACACCGCCGAGGGCAACGAACGCGGCCCCACGCTCTCCTTCAAGGGCATCGACAACGCCTCGTATTACAGGTTGGCGCCCGATCCTCGGCACTACATCAACGACACGGGCACCGGCAATACGCTGAACCTCAGCAACAGCCGCGTGCTGCAGATGGTGATGGACAGCCTGCGCTATTGGGCAAACGACATGCGCGTCGATGGCTTCCGCTTCGACCTCGCTACGATCCTCGGCCGGGAGCCGCATGGCTTCGAGGAGGATGGCCGCTTTCTCGATGCCTGTCGCCAGGACCCCACGCTCAGCCAGGTCAAGTTGATCGCTGAACCCTGGGATATCGGACCTGGCGGCTATCAGGTCGGTCGTTTCTCGCCGGGCTGGGCGGAATGGAACGACCGCTATCGCGACACCGTGCGGTCCTATTGGCGCGGCGACGACGGCCGGCTGCCCGAGCTGGCGGCGCGACTCACGGCGTCGGCCGACCTCTTCGCCAAGCGCGGCCGCAAGCCGTGGGCCTCGATCAACTTCCTGGCGGCGCATGACGGCTTCACCCTGGCCGATCTGGTCTCCTACAACGACAAGCACAACGAGGCCAACGGCGAGGACAATCGCGACGGCCACAGCCATAACCTGTCCGCCAATTACGGCGTCGAAGGTCCGGCCGACGACCCCACCATCCGCGCGACGCGGCTGCTGCAGATGCGCAACATGCTGGCGACCCTGCTGCTGTCGCGAGGCACGCCGATGCTATTGGGCGGCGATGAGGTCGGCCGCAGCCAGGGCGGCAACAACAACAGCTACTGCCAGGACAATGAGATCTCCTGGGTCGATTGGACGGGCATCGGGCCCGACGGCCGCGCCCAGGCCGAGTTCGTGCGCAAGCTGGTGATGATCCGGCGGGCCCTGCCGATGCTGCGCCGCGGTCGTTTCCTGACCGGCGCCTACGACGAGGAGATCGGCGTCAAGGACGTGGCGTGGCTCAGGCCGGACGGCCAGGAGATGGAGCCCGGGAACTGGAACGACCCGCATGCCCGCAGTCTCGGCGTGCTTCTGGACGGGCGCGCGCAGGAAACCGGCATCCGCCGGATCGGCGACGATACCACCCTGCTGATCGTGCTGAACGCGCACACCGATGTCGTTCCCTTCATCCTGCCGGCGGCGGCGGGCGGCCGCCGCTGGATCAAGCTGCTCGACACGCACAAGCCTGCCGACACGACGCTTGGCCGCCTGAAGGTCGGAGACATCTGCGAGGTGCCGGGTCGCGCCTTGCTGCTGTTCGTGCTGCAGCCTCAGCGCACGCCGCAGCGCGCGACGGCGGCGGAGCGGTCGTTCCAGCGTGTGGTGCGGACGGTCGAGGAAGCCGCGCTGAGGGCCGTGCGGTTCGGCTTCGAGTGACGCGTCGCACCGTGCGGCCACCAAGAAGTCACATCGGGGAGGGGCCCTCTTTGCCACTATCGCGGTGTGGGATACGTGAGTGGGGTGCGAGATGGAAATCGAGTTGACGGGCGTCGAGGGGCGCAACGCTCTCTACTGGCGCGCGCGCGCTGAGGAATCGCGCGACACCGCAAGACGGATGAGCCAGAGCGCGCCGCGACGCGGCATGCTCGAGATCGCACGAATTTACGACGTGCTCGCCACGCGTGCAGGGCCAGACGCGCCGCAGTCGTCGACACGCTGAGCGGGCGACGCCACGCTTTGCCGTCATCGCATGTGGCATTTGCCACCGCGCCGACTGCGTCGGCAGAGTACATCGGTGCCATCGCGGGTAGTCGCGGTTCCAGCCTCAGGACTTCGGGGGCACCATGCGAATGTTGCGACCACGTCTGGTGTTTGCCAAGCTCGGCGCCCTGCTTGTCTGCGGCAGCGCCGTCGCCGGGGATCTGACAGGCGTCGCTCGCCGCTTTCTCGAGCGCCACGGCGTTCCCTGCCAATCGGTCCTGAAGATCGGCAGCCCGCAGGATCTCGGCGAGATCGCGACCTGTGACGATGGGCGCGAATGGGCCCTGTTCTGGATCGAGGACGAGATCGCTTTCGTCCATCCGCTGACGCGCGAGGCCTACAGGTGGGATCGCGAGATCTACCTGGCGCATCCCGAGCTCTACGGATCGATCCAGTCGATGGTCTCGACCGCGCCCCACACGGCGACACCGGTGAGGGCGAGCGAGCCGAGCGCGGCTCCGAGCGCGAGCAGCAGGGCGAAACCGTCATCTTCGAGGTAGGCGACCGCCAGCAGCATGACGACCGCCGCCGGCACGACCTGCCCGAAGGGTACCGGTGCCGCGAACGTCAGGCCCACCAGCAGCGTCGCCGCGCCGACCAGCGGGCGCAGTGTACCGAACAGCTCCGGCCAGCGCGGGCGGATCAGGCGCTCGGCGCGGGCGAGGAGCGGCACGATCACGGCGATGACACGGGCCAGCCGCTCGACGTCGATCTCGCGCCGCGCAATCACCCGCGGCAGCGCGGCCGCGTCATGACCGAGCATGAGCTGGATGGCGGGCCAGGCCAGCAGCAGGCCGACCAGGGTCGACAGGCCGGGCAGCAGGCCGATCACGGCCATCACCAGCAGCGTTAGCCCGAACGAACGCTCGCCGAGCTCCTCCAGCAGCCAGTGCACAGGCACGCGGCCGCTCGGCGCCCGGTCCAGCATGCGCGCGAGATGGACCGACGTCGGGACGGGCTGGGAGGAGGCGTCGCGTTCCAGGACCAGTGCGCAACTCCCTGGCAATCAAGAAGCGCATGGAATGTGAGACCGGCTGGCTGACCGCGCAATGGCCAGATGGACGTGCCCAGATGGACGTGATGAGGCCGCCGGTGTACCACCGATGCCGGCGTGGGCCTCACCTGCAGAGGAGAAGGCCATGCGATCCTTCCGCGTTGTACTGCGCCTTCTGATGCCGCTGGTGGTGCTGCTCGCCTCCTGCGACAGTGAATTCCGCGCCCGCGGCTTCGTGATGAGAGCGCCTGGTTTCGCCAACCAGTGACGTCAGCGGCGCCAGGCATCTTCGGCGGGCAGTCCGCCGGTGATGTCGGCATGCGCGGCAGCGGCCCGGGAGCCAAGCCGCCCGCCCGAGAAGCGAAGGCTGAGGACCATGCCATCTTCGGTCGCAAGTTCGAGGTCGCGCCGGCCGAAGGCATTGGCGAGCTCGGCCGGCGCCATCGTGATCTCGCCCGATCCCACGACTTCGCCCGGGCGAGTGCAGAAGCCGTCGATCTCGTAATCGGCGGCGCCCAGCACGATACCGTCGCAGCTGAGCGTGCCGCGGCCGCGCAGCGTGCCGAGATGCCTCATCGAGCCGCGCAAGGGCCGGTTCATTGCAGGACGCGCAGGCGGACGTGAAGGTCGAACGGGATGCCGGCGGCGCCGAAACGCTCGACCCGGCCGCGACGCTCGAAGCCCAGCCAGTCGAGCCATTGACCGCGGAAGCGATTGCGGGTGTCGCATACCGTGAGCAGCACCGGCCAGCGCCGTTGCCAGGCATCGACCTGGAAACGCGACAGCCACAGCACGTCGACCAGGTCTTCGTGGTCAAGGGTCGATGCCATGGCGACCCATGGCGTCGCGGCACGCGGTTGGTGCTGCTCACCATGCTGCTCGCCATGCTGCTTATCGTGCGAGTCGGCACCGTGGACGGTGCAGGCCGTGATGCCGAAGATCGCCACCGCATCGCCGTGCGCGATCAGAACGCGGCTGGCGCCGCTCATCCACTCCTGCAGCACGGCGAGCGCGGGCCGTCCCTCGAGCGCTTCCATCTCCTGGCGATCGGCCTCGCGCAGGAGACCGGCGACGCGCTCGGCATCGCCCGCGATCGCCCGCCGTATGGTGCAGCCCGACGGCAGATGGCGTGACAGCGAGCCGGCCGCAGGAGCATCCGCCACAGGAGCGTCCGAGGGGATGGGGAAGGTCATTTGCGGGTTCGCGCCTGCAGGCGTTTGACCAGGCTGCTGAGCGTGCCTTCGGCATCGAACGTGCTGAACGGAATCGGCTTGGCAAGTTCCTCGAAGCGTCGCCGCCCTTCCGACGTCAGCTTCGGCCGGCCGGCCTGCCCATCGACGAGCATGAGCCAGCGCAGGCGCGCCAGGTCCTCGGCCGGCAGGCGCCCGATATCGGACTGGCCGTGCGCGACTCGGCGCAGCGTGATCTCTTCACTGGTGGAGAGCGCGGTGCCCGGTCTTGGCATCACGCACGCTCCGCAGCCGGCCGTCGGCGCCGCGGCAACGCCCGGCCAAGGGCGAGAGGCCCGCTGCGGATCAGCGGTGCGAGACGGGTGGAGGCAAGGCGGCGGTCGCGCCCGAGCTCACGCAGGAGCGCGAGCTCCCGGCGGACGAGCCGCTCAACGGCGTGGGACTGGCGGCGCAGGGGTCACCATGGTCGGGCTGGTCAGGCGGGAGCTTGAGGCTGGGCCTCTGTCTCTCAGCCGCCGGCGCCCGGAGGTCGCTGCCGACGATCAGTCGAAGATGGGTATTATCGCGGCAAAGCGCAAGCGACGCCCTACCCTTCGGCCTCGAAGCGGCCGCCCTTTCCGGCAACAAGGAACTGCCGCGCCCGCACATCCGCCGGCCACGCCTCGATGCGGCCGAGCCAGGCGCTGTAGCGGTCGTGCTCGTCATCGGATGCCGCGCCGTCCTCGATCGCCTTGACGATGTCGACGGCAAGGCCAAGCCCCGCGGCCATGGTCTCGCGCGAGGCGCCGAGTCGGCGGCGGCGGTTCGAGAGGTCGGCGACGTTTTGGGTCTGGTTCATCGATCATCCTTGGGCGAAACGGCCCGGGCTTTCAAGCGCAGGCCGCCGTTTCAGCTCGAAAGTGCACCTTCGGCCGCGGCGCCGGAACGGGCGATGTTGCTTGCAATGCAAGTCCTTAGCGCCCATATCCTATCGGTCGATAGACGGACTGACGACTTGGCCGTGCCCGCGTTTTGAGTTGGCGCCTGCCTCCGACTTGCTCCCGACGAATATGCGCATTCGACGGCCTGCCCTCTCCGGGCGGGCGAGCATGCTACCGAGTGAAAGGCTTTCCCATGACGACGGGAACCGTGAAGTGGTTCAACGCGACCAAAGGCTTTGGCTTCATCCAGCCCGATGACGGCGGCAAGGACGCCTTCGTGCATATCAGCGCCGTCGAGCGCGCGGGCCTCGGCCAGCTGGTCGAAGGGCAGAAGATCGAGTTCGATCTGGTCACCGATCGGCGCAGCGGCAAGTTGTCGGCCGACAACCTGAAGCGGGTCGGCTGATCGACTCCACAACGGCGAAGGCCCCCTGGCAGCTTGCACGGCAGCTTGGCTGGCAACCTGCGGGGTCCTTGGCGCTGGAATACCATCGACGCCCCGATGCTCTGTAACGCGTCTGTACCGGGGCGGCAGGCGCCACCAAGGAGACGACATGTTCGAAAAGTCCCTGTCGGCACCCACCGTTCGCCCCCCGAGCAAAGAGGCGATCCTCAAGCAGGCCGATGCGATGCGCGACCTTGCCCGCCGCGCGCGACGCCTGATCGATCTCACGACCGACGAGGGCGACCGCCGGCGCCTCAGCCGCTACAGCGAGGAGCTCGACGAAAGCGCAGCG
>JADHLS010000217.1 GCA_016780605.1 Reyranella sp. | reverse complement strand
CGGTGTTCTATCCCACCGATCCGCTGCGCATCGTCGGTGCGCCCGAGCTGTGGCCGGGCGAGGACCCCGATTTCCCGCTCGGCACGGATTCGCTGGGACGCGACATCCTGGCCATGATCGTGCACGGCGCGCGCGCCACCCTGCTGATCGGCCTCTTCGCCTCGGCCGTGGCGACCCTGATCGGCGTCACCGTGGGCGCCATTGCCGGCTACTTCGGCGGCTGGGTCGACGAAGTCAGCATGCGCTCGGCCGAGCTGTTCCAGACCATTCCCAACCTGATCTTCGTGCTCACCATCGTGGTGATCCTGGGCTCGACGCTTTCCAACATCGTGATCGCCATCGGCATCGTCAGCTGGACCTCGATCGCCCGCATGACCCGCGCCGAGTTTTTGGCCCTGCGCGACCGCGAGTTCGTGCAGGCCTGCCGCGCCATGGGCATGGGAAACGGCCGCATCATCGTGGGCGAGATCCTGCCCAATGCCTTGCCGCCGGTGATCGTGCTCTCCTCGCTGGTCGTGGCCGGCGCCATCCTGTTCGAATCAGCGGTGTCGTTCCTTGGCCTCGGCGATCCCAACGTCGCGAGCTGGGGCCGCCTGGTGGGCGATGGCCGCCAGCTGATCCGCAGCTCCTGGTACATCTGCGCCATCCCCGGCGTCGCCATCATGGTGACGGTGCTCTGCCTCAACCTGATCGGTGACGGGTTGAACGACGCGCTCAATCCGAAGTTGCGAGATCGGTGATGCAGGAGACCGACCCTCTTGCCGGACCGCGGGCCGCCAGGCCCGCTCAAGCTGATGATGCGGGTGGGTCGCGGTTTACCGCGACCTTGGAGGCCCGCGGTCCGGCAAGACTCCCGCTAGAGGTCGAGAACCTCACCACCACGCTCTTCACCCGCCGCGGTGCGATGAAGGCGGTCGACGGGCTGTCGCTCAAGGTCGGCGCCGGCGAGACCGTGGCGCTGGTGGGCGAATCGGGCTGCGGCAAGAGCCTGTCTGCGCTCTCGATCATGCGCCTGCTGCCCGACCCACCGGCGCGCGTCGTTGGCGGCGCGGTGAAGCTGAACGGCCGCGACATCGTGCCGGTCTCGGAGGAGACCATGCTCGACATAAGGGGCAGGGAGATCGGCATGATCTTCCAGGACCCGATGAGCTCGCTGAACCCGGTGGCCACGGTCGAGAAACAGATCGCCGAGGTGTTGACCACCCACACCGATCTCGGCCGCGGCCAGGCGCGCGCCCGCGCCCATGAATTGCTGGAGCTGGTCGGCATGCCCGATGCCGGCCGCCGCCTCGACGCCTATCCGCACCAGCTCTCCGGCGGCATGTGCCAGCGCGTCGTGATCGCCATGGCGATCGCCTGCAGCCCCTCGGTGCTGATCGCCGACGAGCCGACGACGGCGCTCGACGTCACCGTGCAAGCCCAGGTGCTGGCGCTTCTGAAACGCCTGCAGGCCGACGGCGGCATGGCCATGCTGTTCATCACCCACGATCTCGGCGTGGTGGCCGAGACCGCCGATCGCGTCGTGGTGATGTATGCCGGCCGCAAGGTCGAGGAAGCTTCGGTCGACGCGCTGTTCGAGACGCCGTTGCATCCCTACACGGTGGGCCTGATCGGCGCGACGCCGGTGCCCGGCGCGGAGCGGGCCGAGCGGCTGGCCGACATCCCGGGCATGGTGCCGCCGCTCAATACCCTGCCCCATGGCTGCGCCTTCGCGCCGCGCTGCAAGCGGGCGATGCCGCGCTGCCTCAGCGAGAAGCCCGAGCTGACCGAGCCGGCCCCCGGCCGGCTGGTCGCCTGCTTCGCCACCGGAAGATACTGAGATGTCGCTGCTCTCCCTCAGCGACGTGCATGTCCGCTTCAACACCGCGGCCGGCGTGGTCCAGGCCGTCAACGGCGTCAGCCTCGACCTCGCGGTCGGCGAGACCCTGGGACTGGTGGGCGAATCGGGCTGCGGCAAGTCCACGCTCGGCAAGGCCATCATGCGCCTGGTGCCGGTGGCGACGGGCGCCATCGTGGTCGATGGCACCGATATCGCCCCGCTGCAGGGGGAAGCCCTCACCGCCATGCGCCGCAAGGTGCAGATGATCTTCCAGGACCCCTACGGCTCGCTGAACCCGCGCTCGACGGTGGGTCGCTCGGTCGCCCAGCCCATGGTGATCGCGGGCTGGGCGGCCAGGGAAACGGCCGAGCGCGTCGACACCCTGCTCTCCTGGGTCGGGCTGCCGGCCGACGCCAAGCAGCGCTATCCCCACGAATTCTCGGGCGGCCAGCGCCAGCGCATCGGCATCGCCCGCGCGCTGGCGCTCAGCCCGAAGCTCATCATTTGCGACGAGCCGGTCTCGGCGCTCGACGTCTCGGTGCGCGCCCAGGTGATCAACCTGCTGGAAGACCTCAAGAGCAGGTTCGGGGTCTCCTATCTCTTCATCAGCCACGACCTGTCGGTGGTCGAGCACATCGCCGACCGCGTCGCCGTCATGTATCTCGGTACCCTGGTCGAGGTCGGCGGCCGCGATCAGATCTGGCGCAACCCGCAGCATCCCTACACCAAGGCCCTGCTGGCGGCGGCGCCGATCGCCAATCCCAAGGCCGCCCGCGCCCGGCAACGCACCGTCCTGCAGGGCGAGCTGCCGAGCCCGATCGACCCGCCACCCGGCTGCCCCTTCCATTCGCGCTGCCCGATCGCCCAGGAGCGCTGCAAGGCCGACAGGCCGGTGCTGCGGCCAGTTGGCAGCGGCGCTGTGGCAGCGTGCCATTTTGTCTGAGTTGGCTATGATCGACCTGATGATGATGCGCCTTGCTGCGGTTCTGTCGGCCGCCTTCCTCCCCGTCTCGTTGGCTGCCGCACAGACCATGGAGTTCGCCTGCCCCGCTCCGGGCACCACCTTCACCTACGATTCCGGCACCAAGGTCGTGGCGCGCGGCAAGGACAAGGACGGCATCGACTGCAACATGGAGATCGTGGGCGGCAAGCCCTACAAGCTGCGCGCCCTGCTGTTCGACAATCCCGCGCCCGACGGCGCCAATATGACGGCCTTCATCAACGCCTTGAAGCCCGAGCGGCTGTGGCCGCTGAAAGTCGGCAAGAAGATCGACGCCCGCTACAGCGCCGGCGGCAACAGCTGGACCTACACCCTGACCGTAGTGAGCTACGAGAAGCGCACCGGCCCGGGCGATGCCCTGGTCGACACCTTCCTGATCGAGATGCTGGAGCAGGGCCGCGGCGAGCATCGCGCGATCTCGCGCTGGTGGATCGCGCCCGCCGACAAGTTCGCCATCCGCTACGATTTCAGCGACGGCGCCGGCAAGGCCAACCGGGCCATCGTGACCAACGTCACGCGATAACGGCGCTTACAGGATCCGATTGAGGATTGGCAGGCGGCGGAACACCAGCGCTGAGAGTGTGAACGTCGCGACGGCGGCGGCGACCGTCAGCAGCGCCGCCTTCGCCAGCGCCGGCAGCTCCAGCGGATGCAGCAGCAGAGCGAGCGCAATCAGCACCGGCGGATGGAACAGATAGACGGCGAAGGCATTGTCGGAGAGGAACTTCGCCATCTGACCCTGACGGTCGAAGCAGCGGCGATAGAGGCCGATCAGGCCGAATGCCATGCCGACGCACACCAACGCTTCCCATAGCGACTTGCCGGCGCTGACGAGATTGAAACCGCCGCCATACTGCGACGTGTCGTGCTGCAAGGCGCCGCCCATAAAGACGAGCACCGCGAGCACCGGCACGGACAACGACAACGCCACGAGCGACCAGCGCATGGCGTTCGCCTCGGAGACTCGATCGAACCACCGCCCGCGGTAGGCCGCGATACCTGCGGTGAACATCAGGATGTATTGCGGGAAATCGCCCGGATGCATGTTGAGGATCGAGACGCTCTGCGGCACCTCGATTCGGACCAGGAATGTCGCGAGTGCCATGATGACGATGAAGACGACGATGGCACGGTTGTCCGGCGTGCCCAAAGCAGGCGGCGGCCCGTTTGGGTTCGTCCGACGCAGCAGCGCATAACCAAGAGAGAGGATCAGCAGGAAGGCGCAGAACCACATCGGCCCGGTTTCGGAGAGCCATTCGCCGTCGGCGAGATGAACGAGCCACTGGTGAAAGAAGCCGCCGCTGCCCCAGGTCCTCGACAGGAAATATTGGGTAAGCGGCCCGACCGCGAGCATGTAGAGCAGCGTCGGCACCCCAAGCCGCAGGAAGCGCTCGCGGCCGAAGCGCATCGGGCCCTTGCGATCGAGGGCTGGCGCCGCGAAGTAGCCTGCGATGAGGAACAGCAGGGCCATGAAGAAGGCCTGCAGGAAGGTCTGGTACAGGCCGAACGCAATGACGGTGCCGAAGCTCATCTCGCCACGGTCCGTGTAGTACCAGCTGCCGAACGGGCTGTAGGTGTCGCTGGCGTGCATGCTCAGCACCAACAGGATCATGGTCCAACGAATGTTGTCGACGAAGGCGAGCCGCATGCACCGCGACGCTTAGCACGAACCCGCGCTCGGCCAGGACTCACAGCTCCTGCATGCAATGCCGTCAGTCTGCCGGGAATTTCCGGGCATTTCCGGCATTTCCGCCGGACTCATTTGTGTTCGAGGGAGTCCGCAGCCCCTACCCATGGGGTGGCCGTTGAGCTTTTCAGGCGCGGCAGAGCTGCGGGCCACCATCGATCAGGACGGCGCACAAGCGTACTCGGATGAACGATGCATAGAACGGAGCCCGGCAAGCCGGGCGCAAGATTATATATAACTTTTGTTACTAGACTCGTCAATAACTTTCGTTAATACGCATTCCTCCCCCAGCGAAGCTAGGGAGGTGGCGCCGTCACACGGCGACGGAGGGGTCATGGGCATCAGTACGGAGGCTCATGACCGCTCCGTCCGCTTCGCGGACACCTCCCCAGCTTCGCTGGGGAGGAAGGCCTTGCACCGATCAAACGACCGACCCCGGATCGGTGTTGGCGCCGCAGATCAGGGTGGCGACGCGCTCGGTCGGACCGGGGCGATAAGCGCCGGCCAGCAGGGCCGCGAGGCCGGTCGCCCCCGAGGGCTCGGCGATCACGTGCAGGTCTTCCCACAGGGCGCGTTGCGCCGTGCGCACGGCATCGTCGTCGACCAGCACCGACTGGCGCACAAGCTTCTGCGCAACCTCGAAGTTCGGCACGCCGATGCGGCTTGCGCCCAGCGCGTCGGCGGCGATGCCCGAGATGGCGACATCCACGGGACGGCCCGCCTTCAAGGCTTCGTGGAGCGTCGGCGTGCCCTCGGTCTCGACGGCCACGATCTGCGCGCCCTCGCCGATCGCCGCGGCGCAGCCCGCGATCAGCCCCCCGCCGCCGACCGCCACCAGCAGCGTGTCGAACCGGGCCTGCTCGGCGAACTCCAGCGCGACGCTGCCGGCGCCCGCGAACACCACGGGGTCCTCGTAGGCCTGCACGATCAGCGCACCGGTTTCGGCCGCGCGCTTTTCCGACGCCAACCGCGCCTCGGCATAGACGGCGCCGACCTGGTGCACGACGGCGCCATAGCTCTTGAGCCGCGCCACCTTGGCGGGCGAGGAGATCGTCGGCACGAAGATTTCGGCCTTGTGGCCCAGCGCCCGCGCGGCATAGGCCGTGGCAACGCCGTGATTGCCGCCCGAGGCCGCGATGATGCCGGCTGCCGGCACCTTCGAGGCAAGCAGCTTGTGGAAGGCGCCGCGGCCCTTGAACGTGCCGCTGACCTGCATCGATTCGAGCTTCAGCGCCAAGGGTGCCGCGACGCCGAGCGAGCCCTTGCTGAGCTCGATCACCGGCGTGCGGCGGACATGCGGTCGGATGAGGCCCCAGGCGGCCTCGACGTCTTTGCGGCCGATCATGGGTGTCAGGCGAGGCGGCAGGCCGCAACGTGGCGCAGATAGTGATCGAAATCCGGCGTGGTCGCGCGCGGATCCTTGGCCGCCTCGTCATAGCGGCGAAGCCGGACGGCTTCGGCGTGATAGGGATTGGCGCGGAACTGCTCGAGCTCATCAGCCGACATCACGCCGCCCTGCAATTCAAGACTGCGCACCGAATCAGACGAGAGCTTGCCGAAATAGTCGGATTCGACGGTGCAGAGATAACGCTTGGCCGCGACATGCAGGCGAACGGGCTCGCTCACTTCCGGGCCGAAGCGCTCGGCCAGCCACCGGGCGCCCAGCTCCTCATGGACGTCGTCGATGCCGCGCGCCGCGGGATCCTCGCCGAGCTCATGGATCATGTGGCCGACATCGTGCAGCAGCGAGGCGAGCACGGTGGCGGGCGGCGCCTCGTCCTTTTCCGCCAGGGCCGCAGCCTGCAACGCGTGCTGCAGCTGGTTGATGGCGCTCAGCCCATAGCGCTTGGTGGCGCGGCCGACGAAGATTTCCAAGAGTTCCTGGCGCAGGGGATCGCTCATGCGCTCTTCTTATCACGAACCAGTGCGTAACCGGGAATCATTGCCAACGCCGCCTTCAGGGGATCGGGCCGCCACGCGCGCGTAACAAAATCGCCATGCATGTCGAGGCCGCCGCAGGGCACGAATGCCGCGGTGCCGGGCGTGAGGGCAGGCGGCAGGTTTTTGGCGTAGGGGACGCGCTTCTTGTCGAGCAGGCCCTGCAGGGTCGCATGCTCGTCCTTGGTCGACTCGGTGTAGGCGCTGAACAGAAAGGCCTGCCGGCGCCGCGCCGCCATCCAGGCTGCGTACTTGTCCTCATCGCCATAGAGGGCATCCAGCAGGATCACGCCCTTGATGCGATGAGTGGCGCCGCCGCAATCGAGGGCGTAGGCGGCCGACAGGTAGCCGCCGCTATAGGCCACCATCACGACCGAGGCGAGGTTGAGCTGCCGTCCGGCGCTGCGGTCGCCATAGAGGCGCATCAGCCGCTCGGCCGCCTCGTCGAGGTAAGCCGCGAAATGGCCGGGCTTCCAGAAATTGCCGGCGCTGGAATCGCCGGCATCGACGGCGAGCTGCGGTGCCACCAGGGCGATGTTCTGGCCGGTCTCGGCGATCTGCCGCGGCACGGCCTGACGCGCCATCACGTCCCGCTCCAAGGTGGCGCCCTGACCATGGAAGTAGAGCACGATCAACACCGGACGCCGCGGATCGAAGCCCGGCGGCAGATAGAGCAGCGAGCGGCGGTCGCTGTAGGTCGGGTCCTCCCAGTAGACGTCACCGCGCAGGCTGGTGTGGCCGCGCTTCTTGCCGTCCTGCACGTCGAGGAACGGCTTGTTGATGCCGGGAACGGTGCCTCGATAGGGAAACGCCGAGGCATTGAAGGCGACGAGCTGGCTCTTGGCGTCCTTGAGCGGCTGCGCACCGCTGGGCTTGGGGGTCGTCGCCGCGACCTTCTTGGTCGCCTGCCTGGGCGGGTTCTTCTGTGGGCGGGCGTGCGCAGCGGTCGGCATCACAAGGGCCCCCAGCAGCAGCGCCCGCCGCTTCACGCGGCGGCCGGCCGCCCTTGTCCCGTTGCCACGGGACGGAGCGGCATCAGCACCGAGAAGAACGCCGGCAGAGCCACGAGATAGGCAATCGCCCCCACCAGCACCACGGCCGGCAGGCCGAAGCTGGTCGCAACGATCGGCACCAGGGCCGCGCCGATCACCGAGAAGCAGCCGTTGATGCCCCAGGCCCACAGGAACATGTGGTCCTTGCCCAGCCGGCCCAGCGTCGTCATCGCCGTCGGCATGGGGAAGCCCATCAGGAAAGCGGGCGGCAGGATCAGCAGCAGGCACAGCACGATACGCAGCGCATAGGGCAGCGTCCCGATCCAGTCCAAGGCGTAGTCGATGGTGAAAGCGTAGAGCGTCAAAATCAGGAAGATCGCGAGGAAGATCCTGGGCATGACGCTGCGTGCGCGATCGAGGAAGCGCTCGGAAAAGAAGCTGCCGATGCCCGAGAACACCAGCATGCCGGTGATCAGCACCGAGGCCGAGACCGTGGCGTTGGAAAGCGCCAGGATGAAGTGGGAGATCATGCCCACCTCGACGATGATGTAGCCCAGCCCCAGGCACAGGAAATAGATCATGGTGCCGAACTTGCC
>JADHLS010000216.1 GCA_016780605.1 Reyranella sp. | reverse complement strand
GGTTACGTGCTGATCGGCTCGCCCGACGAAGTGGTCGAGCAGATCCGCCACGTCGGCACCAGCCTCAATGTCGGCCATCTCATGCTGCTCCTGCAGTACGGCAACATGAGCAAGGACGTTACCAAGTACAACACGCGCCTGTTCGCCGAGAAGGTGATGCCCAAGGTCAAGGACCTGTTCGGCGAATGGGAAGACAAGTGGTGGCCCAAGCCCATGGCCCGAAGCCAACGCGCCGCCGTTCCCGCCTTCAACGCGCTCGCCGCCGCGGAGTAGTCACCGTGTCAGCACCGAAGACGACCACCGTCGAGGTCAACGGTTTCCCCTGCCGCGTCTGGACCAAAGGCAGCGGCCCCAAGCTCGGCTTTCTCGCCGGGCTGGGCGGCTTGCCGCGCTGGCTGCCGTTCCTCGACCGGCTGGCCGAGACGCGCACCGTGATTGCGCCATCGCTGCCGGGCTATCCCGGTGCGACCGGCCATACCGAGCTCGACAGCCATCTCGACTGGGTGCTGGCGGTGCGCCAGCTGCTCGAGAAGAGCGGGCTGGCCGGCGCCGACCTTGCGGGCGCATCGGTGGGCGGCGCGTTCGCCGCTGAGATGGCGGCGATCTTCCCGGGTCATGTGCGGCGGCTGGCGTTGATCGCGCCGTTCGGCCTGTTCGACGAGAAGGATCCGGCAGCCGATCCGTGGGCGCAGCGCCGCGACAACGTCCCGGCGCTGATGTGCGCCGACGGCGCGAAATGGACGGAGATGGTGAGCCCGCCGGAGGGCGCCAACTCGATCGAATGGCCGATCGAGATGACGCGGGCCGCCGAGGCGGCCGCCCGCGCCTTCTGGCCGCTCGGCAACACCCGCCTGGAAAAGCGGCTGGGCCTCATCACGGCGCCAACCCTGGTCCTGTGGGGCGAGCGCGATGCGGTGCTGCCGCCGTCCTATGCAAAAAAGTTCGCCGCCGGCATCAACGGCTCGACGCGTGCCGAGACTGTGCCCGGCGCCGGTCATCTTGCCTACCTCGACCAGCCCGATTCGGTGGCGCGCGCCGTCCTGGCGCATTTCGCCTGATCACGATCTCTTTTCCGCAAGGCTTCATGGTTGCGCCGCCGGTTCGGATCGCTATTGTCCGGCGCGTTAGAGGTATTGCGAGGTAGGGGCCGATGACTATCCGTTCGATCGCCTGGGCTGCGGGCATTTCCCTGTTCGCGGCGGCGCTGGCCGTGGGTGCGAGCCTGCCGGCATCGGCCCAGCTGCAGGCCGTGCCGCGCGAGGGCGTGGCCTTCAACGACACCGTCACCCAGCGCGTGAAGATCGAATCGGTCGACACCGAGGACCGCACGGTGACCTTCACCCTGCCGGACGGCCAGCTCCTGCTGCTGCCGGTCTCCAACAACGTCACCAACCTTGCCGCCATCAACGACGGCTCGTCGGCCAACGTGTCCTACACCCAGGTCGTGACCATGCTGAACCTGCGCCAGAAGGGCCCGGGCGCACAGGCCGCGCGGCGCGATCAGATGTCGGCCACGCCCAACCCGACCGACGTCGATGCCGGCCGCTTCACGCTCACGGTGGTGGGCGTCGATCTCGCCAACAACACCGTGTCGGTGATCGAGGGCCGCGGCGGCGCGGTGCGCACCTACAAGGCCACCACCATCGCCAAGCAGGACATGCTGAAGAAGATCAGGGTCGGCGACGTGGTGATCGGGCTGTCGACGCCGCTGATGATCACCGCGATCTCGCCAGCGAACTAAACCCGAATCCGATCAGCTGATTCCAGCTGGGCGGATTGTGCTTTAGTTTCCCTGCTGACGTGAAGCCACCGAGCCCGAATATGCTCCATGGAGGGGCGGCAAAGGGCCTGGCCTGGGTTCCAGCTCTGCTCGTATGCCCCAAAGCCGTAGTGCCTTGAGAGCGACATTTGCCAGTTCCGGCAGGAAGCTGGGGCGCAGCAGTTCCGGGCCGAAGACGCTCATGCGCCGGCTGTTCTCGGCGTAGCAGTCTTCGAGAAAGCGCCGGAAATTGAAGCCGTCGAGGAACATGCTGACCTGGAGGGCCGCCAGGCCCTTGCCGTCGTCGATCTGCTGGCCGCGGCGCGCAAAGCGAAGCTTGTTGTGCACCGCCCGCAAATAGTAGCGCAGGGTCACCAGCGGCGAGACCGTCCGTGCAAGCCAGCCCTTGCGAGCTTCCGTGTAGGCCATCCAGTTGATGAAGAAGACGATGTGGCGCGTCTCCTCGTACATCAACATCGAGAAGATCTGCATGATCTCCGCGGGAAGGAATTCCGCCTGCCACGCTATCTTGAAAAGGCCAAAACCCACGAACGAGTCGACACACTCGCCGAAACCAAAATCCTTGAAGCTGGTTTCGATGTCAGCGCCGAGATCCCCGATCGGCCGCTCCGAAGCGTCGAGGCCGTATCTTTCCACCATCACGCGGATCAGCTTCGCGTGCCGGGTCTCCTCCCGGCCCTGCAGGGCCAGCGCCTCCTTCAGAACCGGATCGGTGACGCCTTCGGTGAAGGCCGCGACGATCGCGCCGGCACGCCGCTCGAAGTAGAGAACCTCGTCCCAGAAAGGCACCTGCCGAAGGCGGCGCAGGGCAGCCTCGTCCAGGACAGGCCAGGGCAGCGCCTCTGGGTCATAGTCGAGATAGGTCTGCGCAAACTGCGAGCAGAAAGCATCACGATGCTCTAAGGATCCGATTCTCATGCCGGCTAGCCCCCGCTATGACTATTGATGGCTACGAATTCTGTTTTGTCCATTCACATCAGGTCCACCAAAGGCATAGGGTTGCAAAATCGGCGTGAATGCCCACAGCACAGTCGGTTCGGCGGGTCCCCTACTCTTCTCATCAATCCTCGAGGCGCTTCTTGTCCATTGGCACTTCGCTGGTCGGTCGAATCGTTGCGGTTGCCGTCCGGCATTCGTTGATCGTGCTGCTTGCCGCCGTCGCGCTGACGGCGGCGGCCGTTGACTACATGGCCCGGAATTTCGCCATGACGGCCGAGACCAGCCAATTGATCTCGCCCAAGCTGGAATGGCGCAAGCGCGGGATCGAGTTCGAGAAGGCCTTTCCGCAGCTGCAGAACCTGACCATGATCGTGGTCGACGGCGCGACGCCGGAGCTCGCCGATGACGCAGCCAAGCGGCTCGCCCAGGCGCTGCAATCGCGGCCCGAGCTTTTTCACAATGTGCGCCAGCCTGATGGCGGCCGGTTCTTCGAGCGCAACGGCCTGCTGCTGTTGCCCACGGAAGAGGTCAAGTCGGTAACCGACTCACTGATCAAGGTGCAGCCGCTGCTGGCGGCCCTCGCCGCCGATCCCAGCGTGGCCGGGGTGCTGAAGATGCTCAACGTCACCCTGCTGGGCGCCAAGCACGGGGACACCAAGCTCAAGGACATCGAGCCCCAGCTGACGGCGCTGGCGGCGACCTTCGAGAAGGCGCTGGCGGGACAGCCTGCCTTTTTTTCCTGGCGGACGCTGGTCACCGGCGACTCGCCCGAGATGCCCGGAACGCGACGCCTCATCCTCGTCCAGCCCGAGATGGATTACGGGCAGTTGCAGCCCGGCCAGGGAGCGAGTGACGCCATTCGCCGGATGGCGCAATCGCTCGACCTCAATCCCGCTCATGGTGTCCGCGTGCGTCTCACCGGCCAGGTGCCGCTGGCGGACGAGGAGTTCGCCTCGCTGGCCGACGATGCGGGCCTGATCACGGGCGCCATGATGGCCGCGGTTCTCGGCATCCTGTGGCTGGCGGTCCGGTCCAAGCGCATCATGGTGGCGATCCTCTGCACCACGCTGATCGGCCTGGTCCTCACGGCGGCCGTCGGCCTGCTGGCCGTCGGCCGCTTCAACCTGATCTCCGTCGCGTTCATCCCGTTGTTCGTCGGGCTGGGTGTCGATTTCAGCATCCAGTTCAGCGTGCGCGCGCTCGCCGAGCGACTCGTCCAGCCGAATCTCGAGGCGGCGCTGGTGGCGGCCGGCACGGCCATCGGCAAGGCGTTGGCCTTGTCGGCCGCGGCCATCGGCGTGGGCTTCTTTGCCTTCCTGCCGACCAGCTTCCTGGGCGTGGCCGAGCTCGGGACCGTCGCCGGGCTCGGCATGATCATCGCCTTCGCGCTCACCATCGTCCTGCTGCCGGCCCTCCTGATCCTGCTGCGCGCACCGGAAGCCGGGATGAAGGAGGTGGGCTTCACCATGTTGGGGCCGGTTGACGATTTGGTGCATCGCCATCGCCACGCCGTGCTCGTCGTAGCGTTCCTGGCGGCGCTTGTGGCCGCGGGCCTGCTGCCGCTGCTGCGCTTCGACTACAATCCGCTCAACCTGAAGAGCCCCAAGGTCGAGTCGATGGCGACGCTGCACGACATGCAGCACGATCGAAATTGGAGCCTCGACGCCATCAATGTCGTCGTGCCATCGCTCGCCGACGCAGCGCCGCTGGCGCGCAAGCTGGCCGACCTGCCGGAAGTGTCACGCGTCGTCAGCCTCGACAGCTTCCTGCCCGAGGACCAGAAGGAAAAGCTGGTCCTGATCGGCGATGCCGTGGATGTGCTCGAGCCCGTTCTCGAAGCGGACCCCGCCAAGCCGCCGACCGACGCGGAGCTCCAGCAGAGACTGGGGGATACGGCGATCTCGTTGCGGCAGGCGGCGGCGGACAGCCCGGATGCGGCGGCCGCCGCGGCGGCGCGACGCCTGGCCGATGCGCTCGACCGTCTCAAGGCCGCCACACCCGAGGTTCGTGCGGCGGCTGCGGCGGCCGTGGTGACGCCGCTCAAGGTCATGCTCGGCCAGGTACGCGACGAGCTGAAGGCGCGCCCGATCGCCGTTCAGAACCTGCCAGGCTCACTGGTCGCCGACTGGACAGCCATGGCCGGGCGGGCGCGGCTGCTGGTCCTGCCGAAGGATGATCACGACGAGGCATCGCTTCGGCGGTTCGCCCGGGCGGTCCAGTCCGTTGCCCCGGACGCGACCGGATGGCCGATCTCGACCGCCGCATCGGGCGAGAGCATCATCCATGCTTTCCTGCAGGCGGGCGCCTACTCGTTCGTCGCCATCACGCTGCTGCTGGCCGCCGTGCTGCGCCGGGCGCGCGACGTCGTGCTCACCATCGTGCCGGTCATGTTGAGCGGCCTGCTGACTTTCGGCACGTGCGCCGCGCTCGACCTGCCCTTGAACTTCACCAACATCATCGCCTTGCCGCTGCTGTTCGGCGTCGGCGTGGCCTTCAACATCTACTTCGTGCTTGCCTGGCGTGCCGGCGAAACGGCGATGCTTCAGTCGAGCCTGATGCGGGCGGTGGTGTTCAGCGCCATGACGACGGCCACGGCGTTCGGCGCGCTCTGGCTGTCGAGCCATCCCGGCACGGCCAGCATGGGCCGGCTGCTGATGATCTCGCTCGGCTGGGAGCTGCTCGTCACGCTGCTCTTCCGTCCGGCGCTGCTCGCTCAGCCGTCGGCCATCCGGATGGTCCCGGCGACAGCCTAGCTACCTAGGCCCGCTTGGCGCGGGCTTCCAGCTCCTTGATCAGGGCCTCGACCTGGCCGCCATTGTTGCGGATGAAGGAAACGTAATCCGCGCGGCGGGTCAGGATCATGCTGACGCCCTCGGTCTTGAGGTCGACGATGCGCGGGCCCTGACCTTCATTGCGCACCTCCCACTGAATCGCGACCGGAGCGCCGCCGCCGCTCTGGGTGAGCTTGCTGTCGACGATGAACACGCCATTCCCGCGCGGTGTAACGCGGCTCACCGTGATCGTTTGGCCGGTGTATTGACCGAAACGCTCGGCATAGGCGTGGGCCTCGCTGCTCGCGGAGACCTTGAGGTAGCGCTGGCGTTGCTCCGGCGTGGCCTGGTTCCAATAGTTGCCGAGCGTCTGCCGGGCGATGTAATCGAGATCGAAATAGGCCTCGAGCACACGCCGCATGCCGGCCTCGCGCGCCGCGCCGGTGTTGGTCCTGGCGACCTCGATGCCCTGGTCCGCGGCTCTCTGAACGAGCTGGGCCGCCGGATCCTGTTCGGCCAGCGCCTGCGCGAAGGACATGCCGGGCAGGCCGGGACCGGCAAGGCAGATGACGGCTGTGCCCGTCACCAAACGCAGCACGCTTCGACGGTGGACAGACGACGACACGGATCCCTCCCATGTTGGCCGCTTGGCACTACATAGTAGCGCATTTCCAGCCCAAACGCGGCGCAGACGAGATATGCGCCCCAGTTTTGCCACCGGTTTTCGCGCCTTGGCTTTGTGACGCTCACCTATTGGAAGGGTATCTAGCGGACATCCACGTCTTCCCAGAAGCCGATCCAATGGTCGACCGGCTTCATCCTTTCCTGCGGCGCCTCGTAGGACCACGCGGCGCGCGGGCTGCGGGCGTCGCCTTCGACCACGTCATAGAACTGAACGCCGTGCGGGCATTTCAGGTCGTTCTCGGTCTTGGGCGTGCTCTTCAGCAGCTCCATGCGCACGGTGTCGCGCGGGAAGTAGATGTAGCCGCCGACCTCGAGCGTGCGGTCGCTTTGGGCGATGGTCTTGCCCTTCCAGGTTGCCTTGTGGGTCATCGGTCGCGTCCCCTGATGGTGAGAAGGCCTCCCATTAGGTGATGACGCGATCAGTTGTTTCAAGCGCCTAAATCATTCCTCCCCATCGCCCACGCGATGGGGAGGTGGCCCGTAGGGCCGGAGGGGTCATGAGCAACAGTACCGATGCTCATGCCCCCTCTGTCCGCTTCGCGGACACCTCCCCAGCTTCGCTAGGGAGGAACGAGATGCTCTAAGCCGCCCTGGCTGCAATCGGCTCCGGCACGGTCGCCATCATGCTGGGGCGGCCTGACATATCCTTCATCCAGCGGCCGATATTGGGCGCCCCCTCGCCGATCTCCTTCAGGCCGGGAACGACCGGGAAGAAGAACATCACGGGCGCCAGGAACAGGTCGGCCGCGGTAACACCGTCACCCGCCAGATAGCGGCTCTGGCCGAGCTGGCGCTCGAACACCGGCACGACGTCGCGCGCCTTGGCGAGGTACTTGTCGGCCATCTCCTGCGGCACCGGCAGGAAGCCGTAGTGATTGGCGAGATAGCGCAACGCCGAGTTGACCAGGGAATCGCAGACCGCACTGGCCCACTGGTCGCACAGCGCGGCCTGCCGCGAGTCCGCGGGCCACAGCTTGGCTCCGGGAAAGGTGCGATCGAAGTAGCGCAGGATCGCCGTCGATTCGTAGAGCGTCAGGTCGCCATGAGCGATCGCGGGAATCTTCTGGAACGGATTGAGGTCGCCCATCTGGCCCGGGAACATCGGCACCAGCTCGTAGTCGATGCCTTTCTCGTGGCAGGCCAGCCGCACGGTGCGGGTGAAGCTCGAGGGCGGTATGCCGTAGATCTTGATCGTTGCCATTGGCCCCTCCTTGGAAAAATCAGTACTGGTCGTGGCGGCGGACCCAGGCCATCGGCCAGGGCAGCTCCTTCTCGTCCCGCCCCTTCGAGGTGAGATCGAGCATGTGATAGGTGCCGTTCACCAGCTCGAGGCCGCGGCCGTAGGTCGAGAAGGTGTGATAGACGGCACCGTCCGCGCCGCGGCGGAACACACTGATGCCGGGCGCTTCCTCACCGCCGAAGGCCGACGTTCCGAAATTGTAGTTCGGCTGGCCTTCGACCTTCTTCGCCGGATCGAACGACACGGCGTACTCGAAGTTGAAATCGCTGCCGAGCGAGGACACCCAGCGGAACGTCCAACCCATGCGCTTCTTGTAGGCCTCGATGCTGGCGATCGGTGCGCGCGAGACGGCGACCAGTGCGGTGCCGCGATGCGCGAGGTGCACGTCGACGCCGTTGTAGTTGTCGGCCCAGAAGGAGCAGCTCGGGCAGCCTTCCTTCCAGTCGGGCCCCAGCATGAAGTGATAGACCACAAGCTGGTCCAGGCCGCTGAACAGATCGGCCAGGCTGACGCGTCCCTCCGGTCCTTCGAAGCTGTAGGCCTTGTCGACGCGCTCCCAGGGCAAGGCGCGCCGTTCGCGCGCGATCTCGTCGCGCAGCCGCGTCAGCTGCTTTTCGCGAG
>JADHLS010000215.1 GCA_016780605.1 Reyranella sp. | reverse complement strand
CGTTGCTCGGCCTGCCAGCCCTCGGCGGAGGGCTTGGGCAGTTGCACTGCCTGTTGGAAGAGCCACGCGATCTGCTCCAGCGGATTGTCGGGCGCGAAGCGGTCGTAGATTGCTTCCAGGCGGTCCAGCACAGGTGTCCGCAAGCTCCACTCGGCGTCGGCGAACTGCCGGTTGTGGTGCAGGACGCCGCGCAGCTTATTCCAGAAGATCGCGCGGTCCTCTTTGTTGGTGATACGGGGTTCGGCAGCTTCGAGCGCCTCGAGAACGGCATCGGGCCCTGGGGCCAAGTCGCCGATTCGGTCGAGCAGCAGCACCCAGCGCGCCGGGATCGTGCCGACGTCGGCCAGCAGACGTTCGCTGACTGCGGCGGCGCCGCGGCCGATCAGTGCCCAGGTGACCGATTCTACCGTATCGACGCTGAAGTCACGCCAGCGCGGCATTGGCGAAGGCGAGGAGGTGTCGTGCCCACGGGGCAGGATGCCGAGCATGAGCTTCCAGGCTGCGTTCGACTCCCGTTTCCGGATCAGGTCTAGCGCGCGCAGACGCTCGTTGAGGTTGGCGAAGGTCTGGGGGCTCCAGAGCAGGTGGATCTCGCGCAGGCTGTTGGCCGGCCCGTTCGTGTAGCGGCGCGGCTTGACGTCGATGGCATCGAGGCGGGCCAAGACATGGGTCACCCGGGGCATCCAGTCCGGGGACCAGGCCAGTGACTCTAACGCCCACATTAGATCGGACAGGTGCTCGGCGCCGAAGATTCCGCCCTCGTCGTGCCCGAACAGGGCGCTGATCGGCGGGTTATTTTGGCCGAGGCTGTCTTCGACCGCCGACAGGAAGGCGGACGGCGAAGCCTCGGCCAGGAGGCGGAAGTCGCGCGACAGCGACCACCACCGTCGATCATCGGCGTTCTGCAGCAGCTTGGCGACGATGGCGTCGGCCCGCCGCTTGGCGTCGGGCACAGTGACCACCCGGTCGCCCCAGAGGGCGAGGAGGATCAGGACTTGGCCGATCCCGTGGCGAAGCATCCCCGAGTAGTCGCGGTGGACTCCCCGAACGGCGGCCATCCACCGCTCATTCGGGTCCAAGTCGAACCGCGGGTCCGCCGATCCCAGGACGGCATGGGCAGCCGCCTCGAAGCGCTTGATGTCCGCCGCCGTTAGGTGATGGGCCAGCAGTGGCCAGGCGTCGGACGGGGATGCAATGCGCCAGGTCGAGCCGATCTTCTGCAGCGGACTGTCGAACTGACCTACATAGCGTGTCAGAGCGGCGACGACCGAGTCGTAGGGCGCATCGGCCAGCTCTGAGACGCGGGCCTTGTCGGCTTCGCCGTTCTCGTCCCAGCCGCCTGCGAGCAATGCCGCCAGCAACGCGTGCGGCGGCGGATCTTCTGCCCATTTGGGCTTGCGGCCTGGCGCCGCCGGGATCAGGCGGCGCAGGACGGCTAGGTTGCGGGCGCTGTCTCGCGCCAGGGCCTTGGCACGCGGGTCGGCGATGCCGGCCGCCATCAGGGCGCTGGCGATGCCCTCGCGCGATGGCCGCGCTAGCGTGCGGACCTGGCCGCTCGTCACCGGCCTGTCATCGTAGGCCTGCAGGACGTAATGGCCACGGTCGGCGAGTGCGCGCGCGAGACCCGGTTCCGGCTCGGTAAGCAGGAGGATCAGGGGCGCCGGTGCGTTGGTGAGCGCGCGGGCGGCCGCGGCGGTTGTCGCCACCAGGCAGCGGGCGCGATAGGCCTTGCCGAAGTCATCAGGCAACTCGCTCAGCGCGGCGTGAAAGAAGGCCACGGCTTCGTCGGTGGTGGTGGCCTGCAGTGACAGGACTGACGGTTCGCCGCGAAGCCAACGCAGCACTTCGGCGGCGTCCTGGTCACGGTCGCTAAGCACCAGGTCCTCGGTCAGCGGCCACTGCGTGGCGCGGGACCACTCCTCCCAGACCTCGTCCAGCTCCCGCGTGCCGGGCGGACGCTTGCCCAGACGCGTCGCCAGCCACAGACCGACCGCCGGCGTCTGCTCTATCCAGTGGACCAGGTCGTCGGCGTCGTAGACGCGAACGTCATGCCATGGCCCTTCGGCCTTGCGCGCCTTCGCCCACTCGTCCTTCTGCGGCCAATGCCGCGGCGTGACGAATATATAGGTCGCAGTCGCCGCGTCGATCGGCGCGGGTTTGTCGGTGCGCTTGCGGTAGTCGTCGGCGGCTTTCTGGGGGATGCCGCTGCGCTGGGCGCCGATCTCCCAGCCGGCCACGCCCTGGGGCACGTATTCGCTCGCGTCGTCGGCGTCAGTCTGGCCATCCCAGCCTGGATGCCGGACCCCTTCGTCAGCCGGGAAACGAAGCCGGACGGCGGTCCCGTGGGTGGCGCGGATCAGGAATGCCAGCAGAGTTGGCAAGCTGACGGCCCCGTCCGTGCGGTTTGCCCAGTCGGATAGGTCCTGAGCGCTCACCCAACGGACTGGCGCGCCGGGGCGGCTGGATTGGGTTACAATCGGCACTGCTGGCCCGATCACTGCGCCGGTGGGCAGGAAGCGGATTCCTGCAGTTTCCAGAGCGGCGCGAATGGCTTGGGCATTGTTTGCAACCGGGGTCCGCTGGCCGCGCTCGAAGTCGGCTACCGTTGAGGTCGCCACCTTCGCTGCCTTGGCGAGATCCTGCTGGGACCAGGCGAGGAGCGCTCGTGCGGCCTTGACGTGCCGTGGGATAAGATCAGTCGGGGAGTTAGACGGGATCATAGTCATATGAAATATATGACATCCGTCTGGATTCTTCGAGTGTTCTCTTTCGTCGACAATTCGTTATTTTTGCCGATAATAGATAACATCATGGCCGAACGTCATATGAGTTATCGCGACCGCGCCCTCAGCCTGACGCGCGCTCGAGGAATCGCGCGCGCGCGAGACTTCAAGGCGGCCGGCATCCCTCTGGTCTACCTCAAGCGTCTGACCGACGCAGGAATCCTCGCAAAGCTGGGGCGCGGACTCTATCAAGACCCCGAGCGCGTCGGAGAGGACGTGGCGCACGACCTCGCCCAAGCCGCCCGCCTAGTGCCAAACGGCGTGGTCAGCCTGATCAGCGCCCTACGCCACCATGAGCTTACTACCCAGCTGCCGCACGCGGTCTGGATGACCATTCCGCACAAGGCCCGCACGCCGATGGCGGCGGGCCTTCGGCTAGAGATCGTCCGCGCCACCGGCGAAGCTCTGACCGCAGGAATCGAACATACCGAAGTGGAGGGCGTCCTGGTGCCGGTCTACGGCGTAGCCAAGACGGTCGCCGACTGCTTCAAGCACCGTCGGCATGTCGGCGAGGACGTCGCAATCGAAGCCCTGCGCGACGCCCTGCGCCAACGCAAGACTACTCCCAGCGAACTGATGGCCTTCGCCGCCATCGACCGGGTCGCCAGCCGGATGGAGCCCTTCATCAAGACCATGCAATGAAAAACAAGATCATCAGGGATCCTGCCGCCTCGATCCGGCAACGGCTCTACAACCACACCCGGCAACACGGCGATGATTTCGGCCGGGTGATGGGCCGCTATGCCATCGAGCGGTTCCTGTTCCGCCTCAGCCAAACCGAGGCCACGGAGCGCTATGTGCTCAAGGGCGCTATGCTGTTCGTTACCTGGCCACAGCATGTCTTTCGCCCCACCGGAGACCTCGACCTCTTGAGCCAGGGCGATCCCGATCCGGCCGCCCTCACTGAGCAGTTCACCCGCATCTGCAACGTGGAGGTTCCTGAGGATGGTATCATCTTCGATCCGGGGACTTTGAAGGTTGAGCCTGTTCGCGAGGCCGACAAGTACCAAGGCGCTCGGCTCGGGCTACGCGGCCGTCTCGGCACCGCCGTGATTCCCGTCCAAGTCGACATCGGATTCGGCGACCATGTCTACCCAGCACCGAAACGAGAGAATTTTCCGAGCCTGCTCGCCGGCCTGCCCCAGGCCAACATCCTCATGTATCCGCCGGAGACGGTCGTCGCCGAGAAGTTCGAGGCGATGATCCGGTTCGGCGAAGCGAACGGTCGGATCAAGGATTTTCACGACATCTGGGTTACCACTCGCACCTTCCCGTTCGACTTGGCGGGTTTGGTGGCCGCGGTGGGCGGGACCCTGCGGCGTCGAGAAACCGCCATCCCCACCGCGATGCCAGTGGGGCTGACCGAAGCCTTCGCCGCGACTGCTGAGGAGCGCGGTCTGTGGACGGGCTTCCTGCGACGCACGCCGCCGTCGCTTGATCCGCCGCCCTTTCCCCGCTTGCTGGACGAACTGCGGCGGTTCTTTGGGCCGGTCATCGCTGGCTTGGCCCAGCCCGAGGCTGCGCGAGGCCGGTGGGACCCTAACGCGAGTGCCTGGGGCGAAGGCTAACGCTCGCGTGGCGGTGCCTTGGCCTCAGAATGAGGTTTGTCTATCCGCCGAATTGAAAGTCCGGACCCAGGCGGCAATCGCCAAATCCCGAGAATTGCTCGAAGGCACGCGGGGGCAGATCGAGCCATACGCGCCGCCGCCATAGGGAACCGCTGTGGCCATCGCATTTGGGCGCGCTCGCGACTGTTGGGACTCGGTTCTCGTGCTCTGTATAGACCGCGTTGTCGCGCAGATGAGTGCCCGCTGCGGTAGGCGGGATGACTGCCACCTGTCTGTGCGCTCATCCGCCGAATGCGCGCTTCATTGCGATCTCGCCCGCCCTTCCCAGCGCACATTGCCAACATGCACGCGTTGACGCTTCCATGTCGCCTGCGACGATCTGAATCACCTGAAGAATCGAACCGCTTCACAACCGTCTTCTGTTGGTATCAGTGTTGGTATCTCGCGACGCAAGGGAGGCGGAAAAGTCATAAAAATCGACCCTCGAATCGTCAGTTCGATTCCGTCTCGGGCACCACTACTTTATCTAAGCCCTAAGCGCCCAGCGCGCCGGCCAGCGCCACGAAGTCGGCCGCGTAGACGTCGAACCAGTCCTCGCGTGCCGTGTCCGGCCGGGCGGTCGGTCCGAACTCGAGCGGGCGCGCCACGAAGGCCGTGCGCATGCCAAAGGCGCGCGCTGCCGCGAGGTCGTACTTGTGGCAGGCCACCATCATGATCTCGTCAGGCCGAAAGCCGAGATAGTCGACCGCGAGCTGGTAGACGGCGGGGGCCGGCTTGTAGATGTGCGCAAGCTCGGCGGTCAGGATCGCGTCGAACGGCAGGCCGGCGTGCTTCACCACCGTCACCATGGTCCTCATGCCGGCGTTGGAGAGGGTCGAGGTCACGAACCGACGGCGCAGGCGGGAAAGTCCCTCGATGCTGTCGGGCCAGGCTTCGAGTCGACTCCAGAGGCCGTTCATCTCGTCCCGTTCGCCTGCCGTGAAGTGCATGGCAAGGCCGTGCCGCTCCAGGAGCGTGTCGAGCGTTTCGCGATAGATGAGGTCGACCCTGAGCCACGGCCGGCGGCCCGCGATGACATCGTCGAGAACCGTGCGATAGAGCGCCCGCCAGTCCGACGACAGCGCGCCCCAGTCGAGATCGAGCCCCTTGGCGCGATTCACCGTCTCGCCCATGCGCTGCATCGGCCGGCAGAAGTCTGCGCAGGTGCCCTGGACGTCGAACGTCAGCGCCCGGATTGTCATTCCCGTCATGTTCCCCTCGCTCAGCCGTCACTCACCATGCATCGAGGGGCAGCGCCTGTCTTGTGCGTTGGTGGCGCTCTGGAAGCCGAGGCTACTCGGTCTGGCGACCGTCGCCGAAACGCTCGTCCTTGCCGCGCGCCACGTGCGCCGCGAACGAGGCGTAGGCGGCGGCATTGTGCATCGCCTGTTCGGGCGTCTGCAGGTCGTAGCCGGTCTTGCCGAACTTGGCGTCCGGTCCCGGCGCGACCTTGCCGCTGATCGGCGGATCGTTGGTCGCCCATTCAGGAATGTGTGCTGCATCGTTGCCCGAGGCGCCGTCGACGACGTGGACCGCCTCATGGACGACGATCGCCGCCTGGCAGTTGGGGCCGCGCGCCGGGCTGTTGAAGGCGGGCGACACCTGGATGTTGCCGCCGGTCTTCAGCACGTAGGCGGCGATGCCGGAGGCCTTGTCTGCCGTGGCCTTCGCCGCGGTGATCAGGTCGAATTTGCCGGGATTCATGACGACCCCCTGCACGCCGCGGAAGGTCGAGCGGATGAACGGCAGGAAGGTCTTGTCGGTGACGGGATCGAAGACCTTGGTGTTGGGATGCGCGGCATCCTTCTTCGAAGGATCGAGGATCAGCTTGAAGTGCTTGTGGAAGGCGTCCTCGATGAAGGCGAGCGACGGCGCCTGCGCATTGCTGAGTCCCTTGCCGACGCTGAATATGAAGCCGGTGATGGCGGGCTCGACGGCGGCGAGCCAGATCTGGCCGATGCCGCGCGCCCGATTGACATCGGTGAGCGATCCCGTCGCCGCACTCGGTCCGGGGCCAGGACCGGGGCTGGGCGCGCCCGCCAGGGCATTCAGCTTGGCAAGCGTGGGGCCGCCGGGATCGATGCGGCCGTCGGCGAAGGCGGGCACCTGCTTCTTCTGGAACTTCAGGATCGCCGCCAGGGTGGCGGAATCACAGGTGCCGAAGACGACGAAGGGCGGCGACGCCCCACCTTGCACGGCAGGCACCTTGTTGAGCAGCTGCTGGATTTCCGTGACGTCGGCGGGACGGTTCGCACCGCCGGCGCCGACCGAGCGCGTAATGGACCCCATGCTTCACTCCTATGGCCGATCGTTGCCGACGTGGGAGAGCAAGGTGAAACGCTGCTCGAAGTCTATACCGGGGCTGGCATGCCTCTCAAGGCGGCGGCCATGGCCTGCCCCAGCTGTCGGCGTATGTGACCTCGGCGACCGGCTTGCGCGTCAGGGGGCCGTACTTCCGCGTCGGAAAGCCGATCGGCATCAGGGCGAAGGTTGCAACGTCGTCGGGCACGCCCAGCACCGCCTTGACCTCGTCCTCGTAGAGGATGTGGTTGGTGGTGATCACCGTGCCGAGGCCAAGGCCGCGGCAGGCCAGGATGATGTTCTGGATGGCGGGGTAGATGCTCGATCCGCTGATGCGGTGCAGGTTGGCGAGATGGTCGGCGTAGCGCGCTTGTACCGCCTCGGGCAGGGCCGTGCGCTCGGGCAGCTCGCGCTTCTTCAGGCACGGCACCAGGATCACGGGGGCGGCGGCCATGTGGTCCCAGAGGTATCCGCTGTTGGCGAGGAACTGGTCGTACTGCGCCTGGCTGAGATGATCGGGCTTGGGCCGGGCGGCGTACTGGGCGCCGGTATAGTCCGACGCCTTGCGGTAGACCGCGCCGATCGCCCGGCGCTTGGCGGCATCGCGCACGACGATGAACGACCAGTGCTGGGTATTGCCGCCGCTCGACGCGCGGATGGCGGCGTCGAGCACGCGCTCGATCAGCTCCTGGGGCACGGGGTCGGGCTTGAAGTGCCGCAGCGAGCGGGCGGTATGGATCGCCTCGAACAGGCCGACATCGGCGGTCGGCGGCGGTGCGCTCATGGCGAGCGGCTACCGGTCGGGGAAGTGCTGGTGGTTCTCGTGCTGGTCGGGGAAGTGCTTCTTGAAAGCCGCCGCGCACATCGCACCGGTGCCGCCGCGCTTGGTCAGCTCGTCGATGATGTCCTCCAGCACGGTCACCAGGTCGGCGGCGGTCTTGCTGGTCATGGTCTCGCCTACCGCGGCCGCCAGGGTGGCGGCGACCATGACGTCGTTGTCGCTCAGTCTCACGTGATTGCCCCCAAAGTTTGTGTCTGCCGGGCAATGGTGGCAGGCTGGCCGGCGCCCGTCGAGTGGGCCGAGCGCCACATGACCGTAATCCCCACCGTCGAAGATCTCGCAAACCTGGAGCAACAGGCGATCGACCTCGAGGCGCTCGCCAAGACGGAATCCGAGGATTACGAGCGCGAGACGTGGCTGCGCTTCGTCGGAGTCTTCTTCCCCATCCCGTTCGTCGTGGTCCTGTTGCGCCTCGAGCTCGATGCCTGGACCTACTACGTCTGGGGCGCGCTGATCATCGGGGTCGGTGCGCTGCTCTACGTGATAGATACCGCCGCCTCGACCCGGGTGGGTAGGATGGTCGAGGCGGCGGTGAAGGCACGCCAGGCCTACGAAGAGGCCAAGG
>JADHLS010000214.1 GCA_016780605.1 Reyranella sp. | reverse complement strand
GCAGGTGTCGGATCCGGTGGCCAAGTTCCTGCCCGACATCGCCAAGATGAAGGTCGGCACCGAGGTCACGGTCGAGGGCAGGCCGGCGCTCCGGCTGAGCGATCCCGATCGCGCGATGACGGTGCAGGACCTGTTGCGTCATACTGCGGGCCTGACCTACGGCCGCCGCGGCACGTCGCTCGTCCACCAGGCCTATGCCGCTGCCAAGATCGGCGACCGCACCGCCACCAACGAGGAGATGGTGCAGCGCTTGTCCGGCGTGCCGCTGCTCTTCTCACCGGGCGAGCGCTGGGAGTACAGCGTGGCGGTCGACGTGCAGGGCCGCCTGATCGAGGTCCTGACCGGCAAGAAGCTCGGCGAAGCATTCGCCGAGCGCGTGTTCGCTCCGCTCGACATGGTCGGCACGGGCTTCAAGTTGTCGGCGACCCAGGTGGCGCGGGCTGCCCAGCCCGGCCAGAAGCCGAACGGGCCGCCCATGACGCCGCGCTTCAAGGTCGACGACGGCGCCAAGTACGAGTCGGGTGGCGGCGGGCTTCTGGGCACGACCGAGGATTACCTGCGCTTCGGCCTGGCGCTGGCCAATGGCGGCATCTGGCAGGGCAAGCGCATCATCGGCCGCAAGACGCTGGAGTTCATGACCGCCGACCATGTCGGCAACAGACCCGGTCGCCCGGATGGTTTCGGCTTCGGCCTGGGCTTCGAGGTCCGCACCAAGCTCGGCGAAGCGGGGCTCTCGGGCTCGCTCGGCGAGTACGGCTGGTCAGGCGCCGCCGGCACCGAGTTCTGGGTCGATCCCAAGGAGCAGCTCGTCGGCCTCTACATGGTGCAGGCGAGCGAAGCCGACACGCGCTTCCTGCGCCGGCAGTTCCGGTCGATGGTGCAGGCGGCGCTCGTCGATTGATGTTGTCGGAGCGCCGACCTCCAGGTCCGCTCATGGTCTTTGCTGGGAGCGCGCCACTCCGTGGCGCATCTTCTCTTCGTATCGACGTTCTATGAGCGCCACAGAGTGGCGCGCTCCCAGCATGAGCGGACCTGGAGGTCCGCGCCCCCAGCTTCAGATCGCGACCTGCTGGATCCCGCCGCGCGGCTGGCCGGCCTCGATGCTGCGCCACAGGACCTCGTGGCCTTGAGGCAGCGGCCGGTTGTTGGCCATGGTGAGCCAGAGGCGCAGCAGCAGGCGGTCGTGGCCGCTGGCGGCCTCGTCCTCGAACGGTGTGCGGCCGTGATAGGTGACGTGGCTGTTGATCAGCTGCAGGTCGCCAGGCTCCAGCGTCATCTCGAAGCAGAGCTCCTGCGCCGTCGCCATCAGGACGTCGATCGCTTCCTTCTGTGCCGGCGTGAGCTTGGGAACATCGGGCGCCATCTGCGCCGCCTCGATGAAGGTGAGCGAATAGTGCGAGGTGAACTTGCCGTCGCGTACGCCGAATATGGGCAGCGGATAGGCGGTGGCGCGGGTGGTGCTGGCGCCGTCCTTGCCGGTACCTTCCTCGCCGAACCGGCTGCGCCAGTAATCGGTGAACAGCGCGTCGAGCAGGTCGGGCCGCTTGGCGAGGATCGCGTTGTGGATGGCGGGCGTCGAGGCGAGCGTGCTGACGCCGCCCTTCATCGCCTGGCGCACGCACAAGAGGCCGACCACGTCGGTGCGGTCGGTGTGGAAGCGCAGGCCGCCGTTGGTCAGCGTCCGGGCATAGGAGGAGAGGAAGGTGCCGCCGGTCTGGTCCTTGGTCTGGCCGCTCATCGTGATCTGACCATACGTGCGGCCGACATGGGCGCCCTCGTCGCGGATGGCGCGCATCAGCTCGCCGCTGCGATTCTGGAAGACCGGCGTGCCGAGATGCGTGCCGAGGCCGAAGTAGATCTTCTTGAGGTCGTCCTCGCTGTAGCGCTCCACCGGGAAGCCGCGCAGCTTCAGGATGCCGACGCCGTTCTCCAGCTCTTCGGCGATGTCGGCCAGCAGCCCGTCGAGGCCGCTCAGCGGAAAATCCTTGCGGGTGATCTGCGACCACTCGAGGCCGGCCTTGTTCACGGCAGCCAGCGCGTTGTCGAGCGCGGCGACGCTGGAGGCGGGAAAGTCGCGGATCCAGCGCTTGGAATTCTTGATCTCGTCGCCCGTCCATACGGCGGGACCGGTGAGTGGCGTGCGGTTGGTCATGCGGCGACTAATTACTCTCCCGGGCCGCCCGCGCAAGCAGCATCACGAGGCTCTTGTGCTGGCGGCATCCGGCAATGCCGGGGCGGGTGACCAGGACGGCGTCGAGCCGGCTGCGGTCGGCGGCGATCACCGTCATCCGGTCGAGATGCAGGCCGGCACAGCCCTCGTCGGAGAGACGCAGCAGGGCATCCAGGCTGCCGCCCTGGACCAGCAGGCCGGGATCATCGGCGACGCGTTGTCCGACGATGTCGCGCGTGCCCTTGCGCCCCACCAGACCGCGCAGCACGGCAGAGCCCGCGCGGTCGAGATCGGGTGTGATGCCGAGCCGCAGCTTGCGCCCGGGCAAACCGGGGGCCGTGGCTTCGGTCGCCGCCGCGATCTCCTCGAAGGCGCGGCGGATTGCCGGCAGGTACTTCTTTCCCTCCGGCGTGAGCGTGATCGCGCGAGCCGAGCGATGGAAGAGCCGCGTGTCGAGCGCGGTCTCCAGCGCCTTCACGAGCTGGCTGACGGCGCCCGGCGTCACGCAGAGCTCGTCGGCGGCGCCGGTGAAGCTTCTGTGCCGCGCCGCCGCTTCGAAGGCGCGCAGCCCATTGAGGGGTGGGAGTCGATAAGTCACGCGACCGATTTTACGACCGGGGGTCTGGCGGCGAGCATCAGGAAATCTATGTCTCGAGCAACAGATCAGCTGATTTGTCTGCCGCGACGACGGGCGCGATGGTCGCGCCCATGACCGAAGACATCCAGATCAGCCATCTGCAGCGGCGCAAGATCGAGGGCCGCGTGCTCATTCCCTTCATCGCTGCGTGCCGCGAAAGATTCGGCGACGGGCCGACTCGCGAGGTGGTCGCCGCCGCCATCCGCAGTATGGCCGTAGGCGACGGCGAACGCTGGGCGGACACGTTCGGCGGCGACCTCGCGGGCCTGCGCCGTGTCGCCGAGGAAGTGTGGGCGGGCGGTGGCGGCATGGAGCTCGAGGTGATCGAGCAGACCGCCGATCGCCTGGCCTTCAACGTCACGCGCTGCCGCTACGCCGAGTTCTATCGCGAGCTCGGCCTTGCCGATCTCGGCGTGCAGATCCATTGCGCCCGCGACCATGCGATGGTCGAAGGCTTCTCCGCCACGCTGAAGCTCGAGCGCAGCCAGACCCTGTTGGCCGGTGGCAGCTGCTGCGATTTCCGTTTCCGAAAGAAGCCATGAACGGCTTGCTCGACGACTACCTGGTGGATCCTGAGGTCTCGCTGCTCGACAAGACGCGCATGCAGGCCCAGGTCCTGGTGCCGGTGGTGCGGGCCCTGCGCGCCAGGCTCGGCAAGGACGAGGCCGACGCCCTGGTGAAGCAGGCCCTGCGCGACTGGTCGAAGCAGCTGTTCGCCGGCATCGCGGCCGGTATCGACGGCAGCCCACGCGGCAAGTGGGCCGCGATCCAGAAGGTGTTCGGCGAGGTATCGGGCCGCGAAGTCGAATTCGAGGTCCGGCGCCACGACGAGCAGGCGCTGGACATCGACGTCACACGCTGCCGCTTCGCCGATTTCTTCCGCGCGCTGGGCGAGCCCGAGCTGGGGGCACTGCTGATCTGCGCCGCCGATTTCGACATCGCGGCGGCGGGCGAGGGCGAGGTGGCTCTCGATCGTGCGCAGACGATCATGCAGGGTGCACCGGAGTGCACCTTCCGATACCGCTTCGCGCCGCGCGAGGCTCGATGAAGCGGATGACAGCATTGCCAGCAGCCGTGCTTGGGCTCAAGCAATGGCGTGGCCGCTGTTCCGAACCCCTATTCGTGCCCCTCTACGGAGCGCAAAAACTCCCAATAGTGAAACTGGGCGCAACTTAACCTAAGTGCTTGATTGTCATAAGCACTTATGTTATATTCGCCTTTGTCCGATACGGTCACGGGCTTTGCTCTCTCTCTCTCTCTCTCTCTCTCTCTCTCTCTCTCTGCGCAGCCGTCCCGAACTTCAAACCGGTAGCGAAATTTGCGTAATTGTCTTAATTCGACGGCCGACCCAATCGATAGTGGGTCGACTTCCGACGAGCCACAACGACCCTTGTCGGAAATACCGGAAATGCCGCTAAACCTTCGGCCGCCGATGGCGGTGCAGACACCTCCGCCATTCGCTCAGCGCAGCGCCTTGCGCATATTGATCGACGTCGGATGGTCGAATCCCTCATGAGCCTCGCGGCCGATTTCGACGTAGCCCAGCGACGTGAACAACTTCTGGTTCTCCGTCAGCACGATGCGCACGCCAAGCCGCACACCGGACAACTCGCGGCGGCGCGCTTCGTCCTCGACCGCCTCGATCAGCAGGCGGGCGATGCCGCGGCCTCGCGCGGACGGCAGCACGGCGAGCCGGCCGAAATAAAGATCGCCCTCGAGCAGCTTGACCATGACGCAGCCCAGCACCTTGCCGTTCTGCTCGGCGAGAATGCAGCCGGATTCGTGCGCAAGCTCGGCGGCGATGGCCTCGGCCGTCTCGCCGAACGCGCCCGACTCGGGTTCGAGCCGGCCGCGATACTGCTCGAAGGCAGCCGCGATCGTGGCGGCGATGGCGGGAGCATCGACAGCGGTCCCGGCGCGCAGGATCAGGGAGTCGCTCATGATGGTTTTCTCATCTAGGCTTGCGGCAAAAGTGAGGAATGTCCATGGGCTTCCAGACCATCGAAGTGCGCAAGCTCACGCCCGCCATCGGGGCGGAGATTGCCGGCGTCGATCTCGCTCGGCCGCTGGGCAACCAGCAGTTCCAGGAGATCCATGACGCGTTGATGGAGAACCTGGTGATCTTCTTCCGCGACCAGGAGCTGACGCACGACCAGCACAAGGACTTCGGCCGCCGCTTCGGCGAGCTTCACCTCCATCCGACGTCCACGCGCGGGGACGGCGGGCATCCGGAGATCCTGGTCATCAAGGCCGACGAGCATTCCAAGCACGTCGCCGGCGAGGAATGGCACTCCGACGTCAGTTGCGATGCCGAACCGCCGATGGGCAGCATCCTCTACATGAAGGAGCTGCCGCCCGACGGCGGCGGCAATACGCTGTTCGCCAACATGTACCGCGCCTATGAGACGCTGTCGGCGCCGATCCAGCGTCTGTGCGAGGGGCTCGTGGCGGTGCATGACGGCGCGCAGGTCTATGGCGGCCGCTTCGGCTACGCGCCCAAGGCCGGCGGCTTTCCGCGCGCCGAGCATCCGGTGGTGCGGACCCATCCGGTGACCGGCCGTAAGGCGCTCTACGTCAATCGCAACTTCACCACCCACATCGTCGGGCTGCGCCGTCCCGAGAGCGACGCCTTGCTCGAGATGCTCTACCGTCACAGCGAGACGCCGGAATTCCAGTGCCGCTTCGCCTGGCAGCCCAACTCCGTGGCGTTCTGGGACAATCGCGCGGCCATGCACCACGCGATGTGGGACTACTTCCCCAACAAACGCCTGGGCTATCGCGTCACCGTCAAGGGCGACAAGCCGTTCTATCGCGCATAGGAAACCGTACATGGCGCTCATCACCTACCTCACGCGCATCCAGTTCGATTTCGGCGCGCTGAAGCTTCTCGCCGCCGAGCTGCAGCTGCTGGGAATCCGCCGGCCGCTGATCGTGACCGACAAGGGCGTGATCGCCGCCGGCCTGTGGGCCAAGGTGAAGGAGCAGCTGCCGGGCAACATGCCGATCGCGCTCTACGACGGCACGCCGGAGAATCCGACGGAAGCCGCCATGCGCGATGCGCTCAAGATCTACAAGGAGGAGGGCTGCGACGGCATCATCGCCATCGGCGGCGGCTCGCCGATGGATCTCGCCAAGGCGGTCGGCCTGATGGCGACCCATCCCGGCAGGTCGCTGCAACCTTATTCCTTCGTCGAAGGCGGCGCGGGCAAGATCACCGCGGCGGTGGCGCCGATCGTTGCCATCCCGACGACGTCGGGCACCGGCAGCGAGGTGAGCCGCGGCGGCGTCATCATCATGGATTCGGGTCGCAAGCTCGCCATCGGCAGCCCGTACCTGATCCCCAGGCTGGCGCTGATCGATCCCGAGCTGACGCTCGGCCTGCCGCCGCACCTCACGGCGGGCACCGGCATGGATGCCTTCACCCACAACATCGAATGCTTCCTGTCGAACGCCTTCAACCCGCCGGCCGATTCGATCGCGCTCGATGGGCTGGAGAAAGCGTGGACGTTCGTCGAGCGCGCCACCAGGGACGGTTCGGACCGCGAGGCGCGCTACAACATGGCGATGGCAGCCATGGAAGGCGCCATGGTGTTCCAGAAGGGGCTGGGGGCCGTGCATGCGCTCAGCCATCCGACGGGCGGACTGAAAGGCTATCGCCTGCATCACGGGACCTTGAACGCGGTGTATCTGCCGGCCGTGTTGCGCTTCAACGAACCGGCGGTGGGTGAGAAGTACAAGAAGGTGGCGCAGGTCATGGGCCTGCCGGCCAGCGAAGGCAATGCGGCAGGCGTGGCCAACGCCGTCGCCGCGCTCAACGAGCGTCTCGGGATCCCCAAAGGGCTCGGCGCCATGGGGCTGGCGCAGGACACGGTCGACAAGATCGCCGACGGTGCACTGGGCGATCATTGCCACCAGTCGACGCCGCGCCAGCCGACCAAGGCCCAGTACGTGCAGCTGATCGAGGAGAGCTGGGGTTAGGGACACTAGGCCTCACCCTGAGGAGCGCCCGAAGGGCGCGTCTCGAAGGGTGGGCAACACCGAGGCTGTTGCCATCCTTCGAGACGCGCGCCTGCGGCGCGCTCCTCAGGATGAGGTAGGAACTGGATCGGAGAGGGAAGAATGAAAGTAAAGGACAAGGTCTGCGTCGTCACCGGTGCGGCGGGCGGTATCGGCGAGGCGATCGCGCGCCGCTATGCCAAGGAGGGCGCCAAGGGTGTGGTCGTGGCCGACCGCGATGCCGGTCGGCTGGAAGCGGTCGCCAAGGACATCAAGGGCCTGGCCGTCGCCTGCGACGTCGCCAAGGAAGGGGACATCCAGAAGCTGATTGCCGCGGCGGAGCGCCAGTACGGGCCGGTCGACGTCTTCTTCTCCAATGCCGGCATTGGCCGCGGCGGGCATGAGGACGCGACCGACAAGGACTGGGCCGACAGCTGGGCGATCCATGTCATGGCACATGTCTATGCCGCGCGCGCCCTGGTGCCCGGCATGCTGAAGCGCAAGTCGGGCTACCTGCTGAACACCGCCAGCGCCGCGGGCCTGCTGGCCTCGATGGGCTCCGCGCCCTACGGCGTCACCAAGCACGCCGCCGTGGCCTTGGCCGAGCATCTCTCGATCCAGTACGGCGACCGGGGCATTGCCGTGTCGGTCCTTTGCCCGCAAGCCGTCGACACCAACATGCTGCGCATGGCGGGCGCGACCGCCGCGTCGGTCGACGGCGTGCTGAATACCGACGCCGTCGCCCAGACCGTGATCGAGGCGATGGACGAGGAGCGCTTTCTGATTTTGCCGCATCCCGAGGTGACGGAGTACATGGCGCGCAAGCTCGATCGCGACCGCTGGCTGCGCGGCATGCGCCGGCTGCGCGACAAGACCGGCGAAGGGCAGCAGGGGCGGCGCGCATGAGGAGGCCCTCATGAGAAGAAAAGTCGACCTCTGGATCGACCTGCGCAGCCCGTTCTCCTTCCTGGCCAAGGATCCGGCTTACCAGCTCGAGAGCGACTTCGACGTCGAGCTGCGCTTGCGGCCGTTCGCGCTCGACATAGCGAGCTCGGTCAATCTCAGCGACCCCGTGGCGATCGCGCGGGGCATGCGCAAGATCAAGTACTTCTATCTCGACGCCCGTCGCTTCGCCAACCGGCGCGGCATCACGCTGCTGGGGCCGAAGAAGATCTTCGACCAGACGCTGGTGCATCTCGCCTGGCTCTACGCCGACAAGAGCAATCATGGCCGCGCTCTGATCGATCTCGCTTTCCCGCGCTTCTTCAAGCGCGAGATCGATTACGAGGACAAGAACGCGGTCGTCTC
>JADHLS010000213.1 GCA_016780605.1 Reyranella sp. | reverse complement strand
CAGCGCCTTCATGGTCGCCGTCAGCCGGTCGACGATGAACAGCGAGGCGAAAGCGGTGCCCTCGCGATAGGGCGTGAACAGCAGGACGGCCGTCACCAGCAGGGCGAGCGCCGTCGTGACCGACACGAAGGCCGTCGCGCCCTCGCCTCGGACCACGCCGTAGATCAGCAGCAACGCGGTGACCGCTCCGAGGAAGAGCTCGGGCCGGGCCAGCGTCCAGGATTCGAGACCGATGAGCATGTTCGTCACTTCCGGGTCACGGCATCAACGCCGCGGTGCGGGCGAGCTTGATGGCCGCCTGATAGTCGCCGACCAGCTTGTCGACCGAGGCCGCCATGGGATCGAGGAAGGAGTTGGGATAGATGCCCATCCACAGGCTGAGCAGCACGAGCGGCAGGAACACCACGATCTCGCGGCGGTTCATGTCCAGCATGCCCTTCAGCGAGTCCTTGGTGAGCTCGCCGAAGATGATCTTGCGATAGAGCCAGAGCGCGTAGGCCGCGCCCAGGAACAGGCCGGTCGCCGCCAGGAAGGCCACCCAGGTGTTGACCTTGAAGGCGCCCAGCAGCACCAGGAACTCGCCGACGAAGCCCGACAGGCCGGGCAGCCCGACGCTCGCCAGGGTGAACACCATGAAGGTGAAGGCATAGCGCGGCATGCGATGGACCAGGCCGCCATAGGCCGCGATCTCGCGCGTGTGCATGCGGTCGTAGACCACGCCGACGCACAGGAAGAGCGCCGCCGAGACGATGCCATGGCTCAGCATCTGGAACAGCGAGCCCTGCACGCCCTGCATGTTCACCACGAAAGCGCCGATCGTCACGAAGCCCATGTGGGCGACCGACGAATAGGCGATCAGCTTCTTCATGTCCTCCTGCACCAGCGCCACCAGCGAGGTGTAGATCACGGCCACAATCGACAGGCCGAAGATCAGCGGTGCGAAGTACTGCGTCGCCTCGGGCAGCAGCGGGATCGAGAGCCGGAGGAAGCCGTAGCCGCCCATCTTCAGCAGCACACCGGCCAGGATCACCGAACCCGCCGTCGGCGCCTCGACGTGGGCGTCGGGCAGCCAGGTATGGACCGGCCACATCGGCACCTTGACCGCGAACGACGCGAAGAAGGCGAGCCACAGGTAGCACTGCCAGGTGAACGGCAGCTGCAGCCGCTCCATCGCCACCACCAGGTCCGTGGTGCCGAGCTGCCAGTAGATCGCAATGATGGCAAGCAGCATCAGCACGGAGCCGAGCAGCGTATAGAGGAAGAACTTGAAGGCGGCATAGACGCGCCGCGGGCCGCCCCACACGCCGATGATCAGGAACATCGGGATCAGGACGCCTTCGAAGAAGACGTAGAACAGCGCGAGATCCAGCGCGCAGAACATGCCGACCATGAAGGTCTCGAGCACCAGGAAGGCGACCATGTACTCCTTCACGCGCACATGCACCGCTTCCCAGCTCGACAGGATGCAAATCGGAACCAGCAGCGTCGACAGGAGCACGAAGAACAGCGAGATGCCGTCGATGCCCATGTGGTAGCCGATGTTGAGCGCCGGCACCCAGTCGAGCTTCTCCTCGAACTGGAAGCCCGACTTGGTCGGATCGAAGCGCGCCCACAGAATCAGCGAGATCAGGAAGGTCACGACCGAGGTGACCAGCGCCACGCTACGGCAGTTGCGCTCCACCGCCTCCTTCGGCCCGTTGATGATCAGGCAGAACAGGGCGCCCAGCAGCGGCAGGAAGGTGACCAGCGAAAGGATCGGCCAGCTCGTCATCGCCCTACCTCACGAACATGAAGTAGGTGACCAGAGCCGCCACGCCGACCAGCATGGCGAAGGCGTAGTGGTACAGATAGCCCGACTGGAAGCGCATCAGCACGCCCGCCATGTCCTGGGCGCGCGCGGCGAGATTGTCCGGCCCCAGCCCGTCGATGGTGGCGCCGTCGCCCTTCTTCCAGAAGAAGCGGCCGATCCGGAGCGCCGGCTGCACGATCAGGGCGTCATAGATCTCGTCGAAGTACCACTTGTTGTAGAAGAGCGCGTAGATGGCTGGGAAGCGCCTGGCGGTGGCCTCCGGCAGCCACGGCATGGTGATGTAGTACATGTAGCTGAGCGCGATGCCGCCCAGCGCGAAGACCAGCGGCGCCAGCGTCACCCACAGCGGCACCTCGTGGGCGTGATGCAGCACTTCCTCGGTCGACTTCACGGCGATCGACGTCGTCCCCCAGAAATGGATGAAGTCGTGGCCGACGAACCAGTCGTAGGCGATGTAGCCCGACAGCAGCGCACCGGCGCCCAGCACATAGAGCGGGATCAAGACCACGGCGCCGGATTCGTGGGCGTGGTCCCAGGTGTGATGATCGCCGCGGTACTTGCCGTAGAAGGTCATGAACATCAGACGGGTCGAATAGAACGCCGTCAGGCCGGCCGCGACGGTGCCCAGCCAGAACGCGATCAGGCCCGCCGTGGTGTGCACGCCGTAGGCCGATTCGATCATTATGTCCTTGGAGTAGAAGCCCGCGAAGCCGACGCCGTTGCCCAGCAGGAACGGCACGCCGATGCCTGAAAGCGCGAGCGTTCCCACCCACATCAGGTAGAAGGTCTGCGGCGTCTTCTCCTTGACGCCGCCCATCTTGCGCATGTCCTGCTCGTGGTGCATGGCCATGATCACCGAGCCCGAGCCCAGGAACAGCAGCGCCTTGAAGAAGGCGTGGGTCGTGAGATGGAACATCGCCGCCGAGTAGGAGCCGACGCCGGCGGCGAAGAACATGTAGCCGAGCTGGCTGCAGGTCGAATAGGCGACCACCCGCTTGATGTCGAACTGGGTGAGGCCGATGGTGGCGGCGAAGAACGCCGTGGCCGCGCCGATCAGGGTCACGACGGTCGAGGCGATCGGCGCCAACTCGAACAGCGGCGACAGCCGGCAGACCATGAAGACGCCCGCCGTCACCATGGTGGCGGCATGGATCAGGGCGGAGACCGGCGTCGGGCCTTCCATGGCGTCGGGCAGCCAGGTATGCAGGCCGAGTTGGGCCGACTTGCCCATGGCGCCGACGAACAGCAGCAGGCAGGCCGTCTCCAGCGCCGGCAGGTTCATGCCGAGGAAATTGATGCGCATCTGCGCCATGTCGGGAGCCTTGGCGAAGATGTCGGCAAAGCCGACCGAGCCCGACAGCATCCACACCGCGAAGATGCCCAGCGCGAAGCCGAAATCGCCGACGCGGTTCACGATGAAGGCCTTCATGGCGGCATCGTTTGCCGACTTCTTGTCGTACCAGAACCCGATCAGCAGGTAGGACGCGAGACCCACCCCTTCCCAGCCGAAGAACAGCTGGACGAGGTTGTCCGACGTCACCAGCATCAGCATGAAGAAGGTGAACAGGCTCAGGTACGACATGAACCGGGGGATACTGGGATCCTCGGCCATGTAGCCGATCGAGTAGACGTGGACCATCGACGACACGCCGGTGACCACGATCAGCATCACGGCGGTCAGGGTGTCGACGCGCAGCGACCAGGCGACGTCGAGTGTGCCCGAATCGATCCAGGTGAAGAGCTTGACCACGACCAGCTTGGCGTTCTCCGGGCCGAAGCCGATCTTGACGAACACGAAGATCGACAGTGCGGCCGCGATCAGCAGCGCCGCACAAGTGACGATCTGGGCCGGCCGGTCGCCGATCACCCGGCAGAACAGCCCGGCGATCGCGGCGGCCAGCAGCGGCAGCAGGACGATGAGCTTGATGGCGAGATCCATGGTGTTGGCGCCCCTAGCCCTTCATCGCGTTGATGTCTTCGACCTCGATGGTCCCGCGATTGCGGAAGTAGACCACGAGGATGGCCAGCCCGATCGCCGCCTCGGCCGCAGCCACGGTCAATACCAGCATGGCGAAGACCTGGCCGACGACGTTGCCCTGGAAGACCGAGAAGGACACCAGGTTGATGTTGACCGCGAGCAGCATCAGCTCGACGCACATCAGGATGACGATGACGTTCTTGCGGTTCAGGAAGATGCCAAGGATGCCGAGCGTGAACAGCACCGCGGCGACGAACAGGTAGTGGCCGAGCCCGATCACCATCACACGCCTCCCCGGGTCGGCACCTTGACCACGGTGACCGCGTCGCTCTTGGGCCGGTAGAGCTGCTCGCTGATGCGCTGGCGCCGCACGCCGGGACGGCTGCGCAGGGTCAGCACGATGGCGCCGATCATGGCCACCAGCAGGACCACGCCCGCCACCTGGAAGAGGTAGAAGTACTGGGTGTAGAGCACGCGGCCGATGGCGCGGGTGTTGTCGATCGGCAGCACTTGCGGTCCCGCCTTGCCGAGCGCCGCGAGCGTGCTTTGGTTGCTGCCAATCACGCCCAGGCCGAGCAGGATCTCGAAGAACAGGATTACGCCGATGATGGTGCCGATCGGCAGGTACTTCAGGAAGCCTTCGCGAAGAGCGGTCAGATTGATGTCGAGCATCATGACCACGAACAGGAACAGCACAGCCACGGCGCCGACATAGACGATGATCAGGATCATGGCGATGAACTCGGCGCCGATCAGCACGAACAGCGCCGCGGCGTTGAAGAAGGCCAGGATCAGGAACAGCACCGAATAGACCGGATTGCGCGACACCACGACCATGGCGGCCGACGCCATGACCACGAACGCGAAGACGTAGAAGGCCAGAGCCTGAAGAATCATTGTCTCCCCCTGCCCGCCCGGCTCACCGATACGGCGCGTCGGAGTGGAGGTTGGCGGCGATGGTCGGCTCCCAGCGGTCGCCGTTCGCGAGCAGCTTTTCCTTGTTGTACATCAGCTCCTCGCGGGTCTCGGTCGAGAACTCGAAGTTCGGCCCCTCGACGATGGCATCGACCGGGCAGGCTTCCTGGCAGAAGCCGCAATAGATGCACTTGGTCATGTCGATGTCATAGCGCGTGGTGCGCCGGCTGCCGTCGTCGCGCGGCTCGGCCTCGATGGTGATGGCCTGGGCCGGACAGATTGCCTCGCAGAGCTTGCAGGCGATGCAGCGTTCCTCGCCGTTCGGATAGCGCCGCAGCGCATGCTCGCCGCGGAAGCGCGGGCTGAGCGGTCCCTTCTCGTACGGGTAGTTCACCGTCACCTTGGGCTTGAACATGTACTTCAAGGTGAGCGCGAAGCCGGCCACCAGCTCGGAGAGCAGGAAGGCACGGGCGGTACGGTCGAGAGAGGCCATTTCTGCTGCTCCCTAAAGCTTCGGAACCCAGCCGCCGAACTGCAGCACGGCGGCGGTCAGCACGACCCAGCCCAGCGACACGGGCAGGAATACCTTCCAGCCCAGCCGCATCAACTGGTCGTAGCGGTAGCGGGGCAGCGTTCCCTTGGTCCAGCTGAAGACGAACAGCAGGAACGCGATCTTGAGCGCGAACCAGATGACGCCAGGGATCAAGGTGAAGGGTGCGTAGGGAACGGGCGACATCCAGCCGCCCAGGAACAGCACGGAGCCCAACGCCGACAGCAGGATCATGTTGGCGTATTCGCCGAGGAAGAACAGGGCGAAGGGCATCGACGAATATTCGGTCTGGAAGCCCTGCACCAGCTCGGCCTCCGACATCGGCAGGTCGAACGGCGTGCGGTTGGTCTCGGCCAGTGCCGACACGAAGAAGATCACGAACATCGGCAGCAGGGGCAGCCAGAACCAGCTCCAGAACCAGCCGGACTGGGCCAGCACGACCTTGGTGAGGTTGAGCGAGCCGACGCAGAGCAACACAGTGATCAGCACGAAGCCGATCGAGACCTCATAGGAGACCATCTGCGCTGCCGAGCGCAACGCCCCCAGGAAGGCGTATTTCGAGTTCGACGCCCAGCCCGCAATGATCACGCCGTAGACGCCGAGCGAGGAAATGGCGAAGAGATAGAGGATGCCAACATTAATGTCGGCGATCACCCAACCGTTGTCGAACGGCACGACCGCCCATGCGATCAGAGCCGTCATAAAGGCGATCATCGGCGCGATGATGAACAGCACGCCGTTGGCGCTCGAGGGAACGATGGTTTCCTTCAGCAGCAGCTTCAGGCCATCGGCCATGGGCTGCAGCAAGCCGAACGGGCCGACCACGTTGGGGCCGCGGCGCAGCTGGATCGAGGCCCAGATCTTGCGGTCGGCGTAGGTCATGTAGGCTACGGCGACCAGCAGCGGGATCGTGACGGCCAGGCACTCCGCCAGGATCACGATCGCCTGGCCCAGCCAATGGTGGGTGAAGAAGTTGATCAGGTCGGCCATGCCCTACTCCGCCGCCAGCAGTTGGGCACGAGAGGCCGTGCACTCGGCCATGGTGCGCGAAGCGCGGCTGATCGGGCACGTCATGTAGAAATTCTTCACTGGCGAGACGAAGGGCTGGTCGGACGGCTTGCCCGGCACGCCGAAGCTGCCCCAGCTGCCGGCCGCCTGCTGGTCGACCGCAGCAAAGGTCTTGTTCACCGCGATCAGGCGCGCGCGCACCTGCTCGAGCGTGTCGTACGGCAAGGTCTTGCCCAGCCGCTCCGACAGCGCACGCAGGATCGTCCAGTCCTCGCGGGCGTCGCCCGGCGGATAGGCCGCACGGCGCGCGAGCTGCACACGGCCCTCGGTGTTGACGTAGGTGCCCGGCTTCTCGGTGTAGGCAGCACCCGGCAGGATGACATCGGCGCGATGGGCGCCCGCATCGCCATGATGGCCCTGGTAGATCACGAAGGCCTTGCCCAGGCGGGCCGTGTCGACCTCATCGGCGGCCAGCAGGTAGACCGCGGCGATTTCGCCCTTCGCGCAGCCGGCCAGGATACCCTCCACATCGCGGCCGCCCGGCCCCGGCACCAGGCCGAGATCGAGGCCGCCCACCCGTGCCGCCGCGGTGTGCAGGACGGCAAAGCCGTTCCAGTCATCGCGTACGGCGCCAAGCTTGTCGGCAAGGTCGCGGGCCAGCGCCAGTATGGCGGCGCCGTCCTCGCGCGCCAGCGCGCCCATGCCGACGATGATCAGCGGGTTCTTGGCCGCCTTGAGCTTCTCGAAGAAGCCGAGCTTGCCCTCGACGAGGTCCGCCAGCGTCGCCGGGCCGGCGCCGAGGCGCTCGACTGGATAGGTCAGGTCCGCGACCGGCCCGATGCTGCCGATGGCGCAGTGGCCGTGGAGATAGCGCTTGCGGATGCGCGCGTTCAGCACCGGCGCCTCGAGCCGCGGGTTGGTGCCGATCAGCAGGATCGCATCGGCCTGATCGATGCCGCGAACGCCGGCGTTGAAGATGTAGCTGCCACGCGGCCCGTCCAGCCTGGCGCCGTCCTGACGGCAATCGATGTTGGGCGACCCGAGCGCCGCCATCAGATCCTTCAGCGCCACCATCGATTCGGCATCGCACTGATCGCCGGCGATGGCCGCGATCTTGGCGCCGCCGAGATTGCCCAGCCTGGCCGTGATGGCGGCAAAGGCCTCATCCCAGGTCGCCTCGACGAGCTTGCCAGCCTTGCGCACATAGGGGCGATCGAGGCGCTGATAGCGCAGCCCGTCGATGGCATGCCGCGTCTTGTCCGAGATCCACTCCTCATTGACGTCGTCGTTCAGCCGCGGCAGCACGCGCATGACGACGGCGCCACGCGTGTCGACACGGATGTTCGAACCCAGTGCGTCGAGAACATCGATCGATTCGGTCTTCTGCAGCTCCCAGGAACGCGCCTCGTAGGCGTAGGGCTTGGAGGTGAGCGCGCCGACCGGGCAGAGATCGACCAGGTTGCCGGAGAGCTCGGTCGAGAGCGCATGTTCGACGTAGGTCGTGACCTCCATCGCCTCGCCGCGTCCGGTGGCGCCCAGCTCCTCGACGCCCGCCACTTCGGTGGCGAAGCGGATGCAGCGCGTGCAGTGGATGCAGCGGTTCATCGACGTCTTGACCAGCGGGCCCAGCTCCTTGTCCGGCACGGCGCGCTTGTTCTCGTGGTAGCGGCTGCGGTCGAAGCCGTAGCCCATCGCCTGATCCTGCAGGTCGCACTCGCCGCCCTGGTCGCAGATCGGGCAGTCGAGCGGATGGTTGATCAGCAGGAATTCCATCACGCCCTTGCGCGCCTTCTGCACCATCGGCGTCGTGGTGAAGATCTCCTGCTTGTCGGCGACGGGCAGCGCGCAGCTCGCCT
>JADHLS010000212.1 GCA_016780605.1 Reyranella sp. | reverse complement strand
CGTGTCCGAGCTCGAACTGCCGACTGCTTGTCCGCCAGACATCTCAACCTTGCTCCCTTCCCGGTCACGATCCGGCGACGCGTTCGTGCGGTAGGTGCGATGCTGGCGTTCGCCCTACTGCCTTCGCTGACCGCCGGAGTTGCTCATCTCGCCTACGCTGGCCCGCTCGTTGTTAATCAGTCGAAGAGGGAAGCTGCCGCAGATCCATTTGCCGATTTCGTTGCGGAGGCTGCGCAGCGGTTCGGTGTGCCGATCTCCTGGATCAATGCCGTCATGACGCTGGAAAGCGGCGGCAACTTGCGTGCTGTCTCGCCGGCTGGTGCGATGGGCCTCATGCAGATCATGCCAGATACGTGGGCCGATTTGCGGTCTCGCTACGGCTTTGGCGTCGACCCCTTTGACCCGCGCGACAACATTCTTGCTGGCGCTGCGTATCTGCGCGAGATGCATGACCGCTATGGGTCACCTGGATTTCTGGCGGCCTACAATGCAGGCCCCAGGCGGTACGAGGAGTACATGGCAACGGGGCGTGAGCTGCCCTCTGAGACGCAGCTCTACGTCGCAATCCTCGCACCAATGATCGGTGAGATGCCGGGTGGAGGCACCCCCGCGATCACCCGGCGTGTGATCCCTTGGCAGGAGGCAGCGCTATTCGTTACGCGTGGTGTTCCCGGTTCGTCGGCAGGATTGCAACCCGTGCCGCCATCCGATCGCGCTTCAGTTGGCCGTTCCCTTGCCGGCGAGTTGGCACTGCAGCCGCGGGCCGAGGGATTATTTGTCGGCCGAGCAATTGCAGGAGCATCGCAATGATCCGACGCCTCGAGAGCAGTGCCTGTTCTGGCAGCCTTGCAAGTGTGCCAGTGAGATGGAGGCGTCAGGGGCACCCAAGCCACGGACGGCAAGATAAAGCGGGTTGCCCCGCTGCCGGCGCCAGGCGCCTGAAAACCTGTCTGCACGTTGTTTCTTGAGCAGCTCGTAGCAGCTTGTTGCGATGCTCGGGCGGCTCTTGGATCAATTTATCATTTGCATTCAACGCTCCGAGCGCCGTCGCTCGAAGGCATAGCCTCCCGCCACTACGCTGGAACGACCTTTTCGACGCCACGCGACGATGCGCACAGTCTGCCTCTTGCGAGCCTTCGCGCGGCTTCCAATCGTCATGCCATGGCACGCGATGAAGACGACTTCCGACTCCGGCCGGGCAAGATCCGGGATCGTGGCAGTACGCGGATCGGCGGACGCCGCATCGGCGGCGTGCGCGCCCGCCCGACCAGCTTCGCCGGACAGATCCAACAAGCCATACGGCGGGCTGGCGGCAATCCTTCACGGTTGAATGGGACCAGGAAGGGGAGCAGCCGATTCAACGCGCGGGGCCGCGGCGCGGCGGTGGCGGCAGCGCTGAAGAACCGAAGCCCCTGGAGCGGGGACGCCGGAACCCGAACACGGTCTCGGCGGGTCGCGGTCAAGGCTCGCGTCGTGAAGCTCAATCCGCAGCGCGGTGGCGCCCGGGGACGGCAGTTCGTCAGCGCCAAGGCGGTCGACGCCCACCTGCGCTATCTCCAGCGGGACGGCGTGACGAAGGACGGGGAGAGGGGCCAGGTCTATTCGGCCAGCCGAGATATCGAGGACGGTCATGCATTCGTCGAACGCGGCCGCGCGGACCGTCATCAGTTCCGCTTCATCGTGTCGGCCGAGGATGGTGTCGAGCTCGCCGATTCCCGCACCACCACGCGCGAACTGATGAAGCAGATGGAAGCCGACCTTGGCACCAGGCTCGATTGGATAGCGGTCGATCACCACAACACCGGCCACCCTCACACCCACATCATCGTCCGGGGCGTCATCGATGACGGCAGGACCCTCAACATCGCCGGCGACTACATTGCCTATGGAATCCGGGAGCGGGCGAGCGAGATGGTGACCCGGGAGCTCGGCCGGCAGACCGAGCAGGAGGTGTCCCGGAGCCTGGAGCGGGAGGTCGATGCCGACCGCTTCACCCGGCTCGACCGCATGCTGATCGCCGAGCAAAGGAGCCGCAACGAGTTCGCCGACCTGCGCCCGGACCGGGACATGCTCGACGGCCTGCGGCAAAACCGGGCGCTGCTGATCCAGCGGGCGCGCAAGCTGGAGCGCATGGGCTTGGCCACCGAGGTGGAACCTGGGCGCTGGACCGTGTCGCCCAGGGCCGAGCCCGCCTTGCGGGAATTGGGCGAGCGCGGCGACATCATCAAGACAATGCACCGGGCATTGGACCGGGAAGGGCTGGCCGACGCCCGTTCTATCGCGGGCTATGTCCTTCACCGGGAGAAGATGACCGAGCCGATCGTTGGCCGCGTGCTCGACAAGGGGCTGGGCGGCGACGAGATGCGCGAGCGCGTGCGGCTGGTGATCGACGGCGTGGACGGGCGTGTCCATCACTTCGAGATCGACCCGGCCCGCGCCGAGGATATCCGGCGGGGCATGATCGTGGCGGCGGGTTTCAGCCAGGCCGGCCCGCGCGCCTCGGACCGCAACATCTTGGCGATTGCCGGCAAGGAGGGCATCTATCGGCCGGCCAGGCATCTGGAGCAGGCCGTCGGCACCGTCGAGCGTCTGGGTGGCGATCCCGCGGCCTACGTCCGATCCCATGTGCGGCGCCTGGAGGCGCTGCGCCGGGCCGGCCATGTCGAGCGGATCGACGCCGACCAGTGGCGCGTTCCGGCCGATCTTTCCGAACGCGGGCAGGCTTACGATCTCGCGCGCGACCGGACGATGGGCCGGATCACCGTTCTCTCGCCTACGGGCCTTGAGCAGCAGATCGGCCATGACGGCGCGACCTGGCTCGACCGCGAGCTGGCGTCCCGGCAGCGTACCGTCCTGGTGGACGACGGATTCGGCCGGGAAGTGACGGCGGCACTGGCCAAGCGCCGGCGTTGGCTGGCCGACAAGGGCTATGCCGCCGACCTCGGCGACGGCCGAGTCCGTGCGCCAAGAGATTTGGTGCTGCGGCTGGAGGCTCGTGACATCGAGCGCGCCGGCAGGGCGCTCGCCGCCGAGCGGGGCCGGCAATGGCGGCCCGCCATTGCCGGCAACGAAGTTACCGGCCCGTTGATCGGTTCCGCGCAGCTTTCCAGCGGCCGGTTCGCCATGATCGATGATGGGCTGGGCTTCAGCCTGGTCCCTTGGCGACCCGCGCTTGAGCAACATGTCGGCCGTGTCATCTCGGGCGTCGCCCTGCCTGGCGGGGATGTGAACTGGTCGCTCGGACGAAGCCGGGGATTGGGACTGTAGACCAGCCCATGGCCGGGCAGCGCGGAGACCATCCTGTCCCTTATCGTCACCCTGGTCGGTCAGCTGGACTTGCGCGATGAAGAGATAAAGGCGTGCGTTGACCTGGTCGCGGGGCAGGCGCTCCCTCAGCACCGAGCAGGTGGCGACGCCCGCTGGCTTGCAGCGTTGATCACAGCTCTGCGTCGCTCGGCGGGCGACAAATGCCCTTACACTGGCCAATCCGGCAGCGGGAGATCCTGAACCCTCTGGGAATTTGCGGTAGTGGGTCAGTTTGAAATCTCTGGCCTTGGTGTTGCTGCAGAGTGGGAATCCTGGAACCGGGCGAAGGTGCTAGCATTGGGGAATGGACGCGAAGCTGCGCAAAGTTGTCATCATCGTTGCCGTCCTCAACTTGGCCTATTTCGGCGTCGAGTTCGCCGTTGCCCGCGCCATCGGCTCGGTCTCGCTTTTCGCCGATAGTGTCGACTTTCTCGAAGACGCCTCAGTGAATTTTCTGATCGCCATAGCGCTTGGATGGAATGCAACCAACCGGGCTCGCTTGGGAATGGCTCTTGCCTGCATTCTACTCATTCCCGGCCTCGCGACGCTCTGGACAGCGTGGGAGAAGTTCATGGCTCCGTTCCCGCCGGCGCCGCTTCTCCTGACGCTGACCGGTGCCGGCGCATTGGCTGTCAATCTGTCATGCGCGTTCCTGCTGGTGCGTTTCCGGGCTCATAGTGGCAGCTTGACGCGGGCAGCGTTCCTTTCGGCTCGAAATGATGCTGTGGCAAACGTCGCCATCATTGTGGCGGGGTTTGTGACCGCCTACGCGCTTTCCGGATGGCCCGACCTGATCGTTGGGCTCGGCATTGCGGCGATGAATGCTGATGCTGCGCGAGACGTCTGGCGTGCTGCACATGAAGAACACAGGGCGGCTAACGCCTGAACCGTTTCAACTGACCCACTACCGAATTTGCTAAGGGCTTTTTCTAAATGGCCGAATACATGATAAACTGGTGTTCTGGTTCTTAGGCAGGAACCCGCCACCCGCCGTAGCGAAGCTGTTGACAGCGCTGCCCCAGGAAGTCTCTCCCGGTCATGTCATGTTCGGGCTCGAGAAGCGGTTAGCGGGTGACGTTTCGTAAAGAGCCAGGAGAACTGGCATGTCCAAGGAACCTATCCGTCCGTCGACTCTCGTCGGCATCAAGCGTTACGCCAAGACCGTCAAAGCCAGCCTAGGCTTGAAGCACACCCCCGCGCTCGACGCCGCGGCCGTGGCAGGCGGCTTCCAGAACTTCAGGCATGCGCGTCGCCAACTCGGCGGGGGTGCCTGGACGACGCCAAGCCATATGACCTACATCACCACTTATTGGCGCGATCGCGAGACCGGGGAGAGCGGCCAGGAGACCCTCTCGGTCCGGCTGGCGACACCGCTCGACGAACTGGTGAAGCCAGCCCATCTGAGGTCGGCGCGGCATTTCAGGGGCTTTCGCTTCGCTGCGGCAGATCATCTGACGCGCAACTTGAACACGGCCTCGCAATCCGACGCACGCCGTCTTGTCTGCGCTGCTGCGCGGACCTTGGCGTTCATGGAGGCGACGGGCCTGCGGCCGTCGGCGGGTCACAGCCGTGCCTATCCACGCGGCAACGTCGCGAACGCGGTTCCCGGAAAGGATCACTACAGCGAATGGTACGATCCGGCGACCAAGGTCTATGTGTTCGTGGACGAACCCTATTCAGGCGACGAGCAGGGGATCCCGGAAGATCGCCTGGCATGGGCACGCAAGCACGGCTGGGAGATCGTCAGGACTTCTTGGGCCGGAATGTATTATCCGGAGGGTGATTGCGCTCTTTACCTCGCCGCGGACAATCAGAAGGGCTTCAGCCTAGCGGCGAGCCTCGCCGCCTTGGACTCCTTGCCGCCGCCGATCGTCGAGGCGAACTGGAACGGCGAGTCTGGGCCAGTCGTCCCCCCATTCTTCAGCCCCGCGGCGAAAGCCAAGGCAGAAGCACCGCGGCCCACGCCGCAGACGCACGGCAAACGTAGTCCGCCTGCTACGGTACCGTACCGCATGGTCTTGCAGCCGACCGAGCGTCGCCGGCCGGCCAAACGGATGCCGATCGAAGCCCATGCCGAGGTGGGCGAACGCTTGAAGTCAGTCATCGCGCAATGCCGCGCTCGCCGTGGCGTCTACAATCGTCTGAATCGTGTCCGCTGCGATCTCGATGACTGGGTGCAGTGCGAGCACAGCCGCGCCGCTTTGTCAGATGAGAAATTCTTCGACCTCTACTATCATGAAGACAGTGGCGCCTATGCTGATCGCACAACGGGTCAAGCGTTGACGAACCCCCATATCGTCGATTTGGAGCACGCCAAGCAGCTGCTGACCCAGCACTATCCGGACTGCGCGCCGTTGCGCGCCATGCTCAAGAATATTGACGCGGCGATCCAGTCTCTGGGGAACCGAGCCGGGTAGCAGACCATGCCGAAGAGTCGCCGCGGTTTTGCGCCAAAGCGCAATGTCGCGGCGACGAAACGGTCGTGCGCGTCCGCGAAATCGAACGACTTCAGAGTTCGATCACCTCTTCGGCTTACGGAGCTCGAGTTGCAGTCCGGGCCACATCAGCATCTCCTCTCGTCCGATTTGCACGCTAAGGCCGCCGTCGGAACCCTCAACATGATGTCGCTCTTGCAGACCTGGGAATCACCCGCCTGATCTTGCGTCGTCATGTCCGCGACCAAGATCCTGTGGGGGCAGATCACCCTCGTATTCGCCATCGTGCTCGTCACCCTGTGGGGGCGACGCAATGGACGGCCTGGCGGCTGGGCTATCAGCTCCAGCTCGGGCCGCCCTGGTTCGAACTCGCCGGCGTTCCGGTCTACCTCCCACCCGCCTTCTTCTGGTGGTGGTACGCCTATGACGCCTATGCGCCTTCCATCTTCGTCGAAGGCGCCTGCATCGCGGCCTCGGGTGGATTGATCTCGATCGCGGTGGCGATCGGCATGTCGGTTTGGCGGGCGCGCGAGGCGAAAAACGTGGCCACCTATGGCTCAGCGCGCTGGGCGACGGTGCGCGAGGCACGCAATGCGGGGCTGTTGGGCCTCGACGGGGTCGTCCTCGGAAAGCTCGGTGCCGACTACCTGCGCCATGACGGACCAGAGCACGTCCTCTGCTTTGCGCCGACGCGTAGCGGGAAGGGTGTCGGCCTGGTTGTGCCGACCCTGCTGACCTGGCCGGGCAGCTCGATCGTTCACGACATCAAGGGCGAGAACTGGGAGCTGACCTCCGGCTTCCGCGCACGCCATGGCCGCGTCCTGTTGTTTGACCCGACCAATGCGGACTCGGCCGCCTACAACCCGTTGCTCGAGGTCCGTCGGGGAGAATGGGAAGTACGCGACGTCCAAAATATTGCGGACGTCCTTGTCGACCCCGAGGGGGCGCTGGAGCGCCGGAACCATTGGGAAAAGACCAGCCACGCCCTGCTGGTCGGCGCGATCCTGCATGTCCTGTATGCGGGGCAGGACAAGACGCTGGCCGGCGTCGCGGCCTTCCTGTCCGATCCGAAGCAGCCAATCGAGACGACGCTCCGGGCGATGATGATGACACCACATCTCGGCGAAGCCGGGACCCATCCGGTGATCGCCTCGGCCGCCCGGGAACTGCTGAACAAGAGCGAGAACGAACGCTCGGGCGTGCTGTCGACCGCCATGTCCTTCCTCGGTCTATACCGGGACCCTGTGGTGGCGCGGGTGACCTGCCGTTGCGACTGGCGCATCCGTGATCTCGTCGAGGACGAACGGCCGACAACCCTCTATCTCGTCGTGCCGCCCTCCGACATCAGCCGGACCAAACCGCTAGTGCGGCTCGTCTTGAACCAGATCGGCCGCCGGCTGACCGAGGAACTCCATGCAAAGGGCCGGCGCCACAGGTTGCTCCTCATGCTCGATGAGTTCCCCGCATTGGGTCGCCTCGACTTCTTCGAATCCGCGCTCGCCTTCATGGCAGGCTATGGGCTGAAGAGCTTCCTCATCGCCCAGTCGCTCAACCAGATCGAGAAGGCTTACGGCCCGAACAATGCCATTCTCGACAACTGCCATGTGCGCGTCTCCTTCGCCACGAACGACGAGCGCACCGCCAAGCGCGTCTCGGACGCGCTCGGCACCGCGACCGAGATTCGCGATGCCAGGAACTATGCCGGCCATAGGCTCAGTCCCTGGCTCGGTCACCTCATGGTTTCGCGGCAAGAGACGGCGCGCCCGCTGTTGACGCCCGGCGAGGTGATGCAATTGCCGGCCACAGACGAACTGGTGCTGGTCTCAGGCTGCCCGCCGATTCGCGCTAGGAAGGCACGTTACTATGAGGATCGGCGGCTAACGGAGCGTCTGTTTCCGCCACCAAAGTCGGAAAGGCCGAAGGTTACCAGCGCGGCGGCGGATGACTGGAGCGGCACGCCCGCTCCGGCGAGTCGGAGCGGGAGCGAGGGAGTGGCGGGTTTCCCGGCGATGCACCCCGTCGATGATCCCGCTAACAGCGGAATCCGCCGAGAGCCGGAGCTTGCCGAGCATGAAGACATCGCCCCCGAGCCTCCTACGCCCTCGCCGGAGTTTGCGTTTGGCGAGGATGAGCCCGACGAGGACGCCGTGCGCGCTCGAGCGTTGCGCGCCGCCGCCCGAGGTCTCGCCCGCCAGGCCGCATTGGATCCCGGCGACGGTATCGACCTCTGAGCCACCGGATGCGGACCAAGCATACCTTCCGCTTGCCGCCCGATCTGGCGATCAAGCTCGCCGACTATGCACAGCGCAAGCGCGTGCCGCAGGCGCTCATCGTGGAAACCGCCCTCGCATCCTTTCTGTCGCCGGACGGGTCAGAGA